>DYMC01000093.1 GCA_020721745.1 Lentisphaera sp.
ATGAAATCACGTGTTGCCATGCCCGCGAAAGGAGTTTTGCAATTACCTCTATTGTCCGCCGCAGAAAACCGCAAGACTCCGATCCGCGCATCTCCTCACGAGCATTTGCTGTATCCGCACGAGAGGCATTTGAGGCAGTTCTCCTCGCTGTATAGCGACGGCTGGTTGCACTGCGGGCAGAAGGCGAGCCTCCTGCCCCCTCCATGTCCGGCCTTGTCCTTCGCCTTGTCTTCCTTCGTGCTTGCTTTCGCGGGAACTTTCGCCTGCATCATGCCAAGCTTTATCAGATGCTTCTCTATCACGAATCCAATGTCGGCCGCCAGCGACGGGACATATTTCCCCTCCGAGAAATAGCCTCCGTTCGGGTCGTATATGCTCTTGAGCTCCTCGACCAGGAAGCTCGGGTCCGGCTCTCTCCTGAAGACCGCCGATATCAGGCGGGTCATCGCGACGATCCAGCTGAAGTGCTGGAGATTCTTGGTATTGATGAAGAGCTCGTAGGGGCGCCTCCTGCAGTTTTCCTCTATGATGTCGTTTATCGTCAGATAGATCGCCTCGGGAGACAGCGGTGTCTTGATCTTGTAGGTTGTGCCCTCCAGCTCGGCCGGACGAGGCAGATGGACCTGCGAGGCCAGCGCAACGCCATTGGCCGTCCCCTTCACCGTCTTCTTGTCGTCCTTTATGAGCACACCGGTTATATGCTCCGACGGACGGAAGGTGGTGCATCCCTTCAATCCCATGTCGTATGCCTTCTGGTATATCTCCTTGAACTTCTCGTAGGGGAAGTCGGCCGGCACATTTATGGTCTTCGATATCGAGCTGTCCACGTATTTCTGCAGGGCGGCCTGCATCCTGATGTGGTCCTCCGGCGGAATGTCGTCAGACGTCACGAAAAAGTCCGGAAGCTTGTCCTCTCCGTGGGACTCCGTGTATTTCATGTATGCGTGGTCGTAGACATCCACCGTCATGTTCTCGTCCATCGCGCCGGTCCTTATCTTTCTCTTGTATTTCAGCGCGAATATGGGTTCTATGCCACTGGATATGTTGCCCGCCAGGAGGCTGATCGTGCCTGTCGGCGCGATGGATGTCAGATGCGAATTTCGCATCCCGAACCTGCGGATGTCCTTCCTCAGCCCGGAAGGCAGGATCTTGAGGAATTCAGACTGCAGATACTTGTCCGGGGAGAAGAGCTCGAAGACCCCCCTTTCCCGTGCCAGCGCGCAGGACTCCTCGTATGCCGATAAGGTGATGGTGCGCATGATGTCGCCGGCCGTCTCAAGGGAAGCCTTGTCCCCGTATCTCATTCCGAGCATGCAGAAGGCGTCCGCAAGTCCGGTTATGCCTATTCCCATCCTGCGCTTCCTGCGGGCCTCGGCCTTCTGCGCCTCGAGCGGAAAGCGGCTTATTTCTATCACGTTGTCGAGCAGGCGGACGGCGGTCCTGGCCGTCCTTTCAATGCCGGAGTAGTCCACCGACGAGTCCTTGCTGAAAGGCGCCTTCACGAAGCGGGTGAGGTTTACCGACCCCAGCAGGCATGCGCCGTAGGGGGGCAGGGGCTGTTCTCCGCAGTTGTGGGCGAGGAATCCATTTGCGTCAAAGGAGTTGGCTCCAGGGACCTGCACATCATAAACGTCTTCAATGCCATCCTTTGAGATTTCCGCTATCTCCGCGGTGAAGTTCTCACGGTTGAGGTTTCTCTTGTATTCTGCGATTTTCGCAATTAACTTTTCTCTTTTGGAGCAGTCCGAGAATCCGATATGCTCGGCAAATTCCGCGATATTGTCATTTGATATTATCAATTCGTGCTGCGCCTTTGCCGGATAGAATTTCTTCGCCCCCTTTCCATCCGGGAGCAAGGATTTGCCGGCCTTCCTCCTGCTCCTGCAAAGAGTGGAAACGATGCCAAGCCGAAGAAGAATTCTCTGGACCGACTCAAGAATTCCCGAATCAGACTGTGAAAGTCTTACAGAAAGCCCCTTGGCGAGGCCTCCCTGCACGGAACCATCGCTGTCGAACAACCCCCTAATCAGCCCTCTGCAGAAAGCACTTGATGATTTTTCCATCTCGTCGGTGATGATCTTCAGTCCTTGACGCAGCCCGAGATTTTTTGCCAGATTCGCAAGTCCTCCGCATGAAAGGCGAAATTCGTTCCTTCCTGAAACTTTCTGCCACCCCTTGAAATCGCTCCTGTGCGGGATTTTCATCGCTGATTTCAACGCCTGCAACATGATTCCATCGCAATCTGGATTTTTCGGCCGCGCGGAGAGTATGGTCTTGTCTTTCTTCAGCGTTCCATCACCTATCAGAAGTCCCATGAGATATCCTTCATCCCAGTTTCCTGCGCCTTTCCACCCGATGTTGCCGCGGTGGTTGTTGAGCATGATTTTGTCGCCCTTGCGCAATGATCCGGCCTCGGACCAGCCGGATGAAATTGAATTCCGCGAAATTCGCAGAACCTTGCGGAGAGGATGTTCGGCTGTCAGGCGGATGGAATATCCCTCTTTTGTGACAAGCTTGAGAACATCCTTTTTTCCGCTCTTGAAGAAGCCGTTTTTGGATGGGAAATCCTTCCCGTCAATTCTGCATTTGAACTTTGCTCCAAGTATTTCGGAGACTTTTCTCGGTCCTTGTGGCCCATGCACCCAGGTGTCGGCGGTCACGCAGGGATTTGTCGCCCTTATCTCCTCGCAGTAGCGAAGGTTGTTCATCTGGTTGATGCGGTCTATGAATACCACGCCAGGCTCCGCGAAGTCGTATGTGGAGCGCATGATGTGCTCCCAGAGCTCGACGGCGTGGACCATCTTTTTCACTTCGCCATTGAAAAGCAGCTCCCAGGGTTCGTTCTTCTTCAAGGCCAGCATGAATTTGTCCGTTACGGCGACGGAGAGATTGAACATCTGGAGGGATGCGTTCTTCCTTTTTGCCGCTATGAAGTCCATTATGTCCGGATGGTCGCAGCGCATCACGCCCATCTGCGCGCCGCGCCGCTGGCCCGCGCTCATTATGGTCCTGCACGTGGAGTCGAGGACTTGCATGAAGCTTATCGGGCCGGAAGAGCTTGCCTCGCAACCCTTGATGTGGGAGCCGGCCGGGCGCAGGGTCGAGAAGTCGAATCCCACCCCGCCCCCCTGCTTCTGGGTGAGCGCAGCCTCCTTCACGGTGTCGAATATCCCCTCGATGGAATCCTCTATCGTGTTCATCACATAGCAGTTGAACATGGTAACCGTCTGGCGCTCCGTGCCGGCGTTGGAGATTATCCTCCCCCCCGGAAGAAATCGGAAATCGTGGAGGATGTCAAGAAATTTGCCGGTCCATTCGGATTTGTTCTTTTCGGGCGCCGCCGCCGCCTTCGCCACACGCGCCAGGCTGTCCTCCACGGTCCTGTCCCCGGCAATCCCCTTGCGGGAACCCCTGTATCTGTATTTCTGCTCCCATATCTGCTTCGACACGTCGAAGACTTCCTTCTTCGCATGAGACGGCATTTGTTCTCCCCTGTGTTTTTTTTCGGAATCCTTGTTCATATCCACCTGTTCTTCCTGAAGAACGCGAGCATGCAGAGAGCGACCGCCATCATGACCCCGAGAACGGCGAAATACCCGTATCTCCAGTTCAGCTCGGGCATGTTGAACGGCGAGGCGTCGGTATGGAAGTTCATCCCGTATATCCCGGAAATGAACGTGAGCGGAATAAATATCGTCGAGATGATCGTCAGAACCTTCATTATCTGGTTCATCCTGTTGCTTATGCTCGACAGATACACGTCGTGCATGCTCGACAGCATCTCCCTGAAGCTGTCTATCGTCTCAACCACCTGGACGGTGTGGTCGTATGAATCCTTGAAATACATCATTATCTCGTCGCCGATGAATTCGCTGTGGGATCTGTGCAGGCCGGACAAAATCTCCCTCAGCGGCCCCACCGAGCGCCTGAGGAATATCATCTCCCGTTTCAGCTCGTGTATGTCCATCAGCGCCTCCTTTCCGGGAGAATTCTCGACCAGACTGTCCTCGATCCCCTCAACCTCCTCGCCTATCTTGTCCAACACCACGAAATATCCGTCCACTATTGCATCAACGAGGCTGTAGGCCAGATAGTCGGCACCCATCTTCCTTATCCTGCCCTTGCTGTTTCTTATCCTGTCCCTGATCAGGTCAAAGACATCGCCCTCGACCTCCTGGAAGGTGATCAGGATGTCCTTCATCAGTATCATGCTCACCTGCTCCGCATTGATGATATACTCGTTCTCGTCGAACCTGATCATGCGGAGGACGATAAACATGAACTTGTCGTATTCCTCTATTTTCGGGCGCGGGTCTATGGAGAGTATGTCCTCGAGAATAAGCGGGTGTATCCCGTATTTCTCGCCAATCCGCGTCATCACCGAACTGTCGTGGAGGCCGTCTATGTTTATCCACGAGACACTGGTGCCGTCGGGCCGCCTGAAGGCATCCTCGATGTCCTCATGGACCTTCTCCTCGCAGAAGCCCTCCCCGTAATGCATGCTCTTGATCACCGTCTTCCTGTAGCGATCGTCGCTTATGAGCGTGACCGAGCCGGGGGGAAGCCCCTTTCTTCTCGCTGCATTTTCCAAATATCTTGAAATCATGAAAGACCGCCCTGCACAATGCTCCCGCTTCTGATTCTCCGGAAAATATATCGGGCGGACGCAAAAACAAGCCCCGCTTCCTTGTAAAACACAGGAAAGTGGTCTATATTCCCAGAAGTAATTGCAAAACTCTTTTCGCGGGCATGGCAACACGTGATTTCATACGTGTCAAGAGCATGCCCCTCCACGCCGATTTTTGCGAAAAATCGGCGTAAAAATGGAGGGACGCGGTTTTGCCTGCGGCAAGCGTCGCTTCGCTCGGCAAGGCGCGTCCGGAGTTTTGCAATTGGCTACCCAGTTTAACCAACATCATAGAATGACATCTGAGATATTTCTTGGAATAGACATCGGCTCGACGACGCTGAAAGCCGTCCTTCTCAGCGACAAGGGCAAGGTGAGGCATTCCCTCTACACCCGCACGAAGCCGGCCGAGGGCCGCGGCGACAAGCTGGTGTGCGAGGGGCGGTGCCACGAGTGCGGCAGGTGCAGCCTTGGTGCCCTGAAGAAGACCATCGGCGAATTTCTTTCCTCCGCCGGGATTTCCGAGGACGAGATAGCCGGGACGGTGGTCACCGGCAGCCAGATCGTGGAGGAACTGCGCAAGTTCATCAAATACGACCAATACGTGAGCGAGATTTCCGCCCATGTCGCCGGCGCCCTCCAATACTATCCCAACTGCAAGGCCATCCTCGATGTCGGAGGGCAGGACAGCAAGGCCATCCTCTTCAACGACAAAATGGGGCTCTGGATGTCGAAGATGAGCGGCATATGCGCCGCCGGCACTGGAGCATTTCTCGACAGCGTCGCGGCGAAGCTCAACGTGCCTGTGGAAGAGATGGCGGACAAGGTGAACTACGATTCCGACCTGGAGTTCTCCTCCGTCTGCGCGGTTCTCAGCGCGACCTCGATAAACAAGTTCAAGAACCGCTTCCCGATGGGAGACATCATAGCTGGAGCCTGCAGAGCCCAGGCCAGGACGGTCATGTCGGGCGTGGGCGAGATATTCATAAACTACAAGGGCGACATACTCTTCCAGGGCGGTGTCGCGGCGAACAGGGCCGTGGCCTATTATCTCAAGGAGATAACAGGCAACAACATCATAATTCCCGAATTCCACCGGGTGATGGGGGCGCTTGGGGCGGCCGTCCTCGCGCGCCAGTATTGCATGCTAAGAAGAAACCTCCCCTTCAAGAGCGAGAAGAAGGCTCAAGTCTGCGACTCGGAGAAGCTAAAAAGCGTTTCGTATCGCTCCAACCTCACGCGGAGCGAGTTCTTTTCCAGAAACAACAAGGCGCCTCTCGTCTGGAGAAATCTCTTCTTCCCGTCGGAAATACTAAACGCGATGGGGCTGAGGAGCCTCACCCTGGAGACATACGCCGCGCTCCATGCGAGAAACCAGAAGAAGGTGCGAAAGGCCTTCGACAACGCCGGATACAAGGGATTCTCCGCGGAGACCTGCTCCTTCCTGAGAATAGCCGAGGGCATAGAACTCCCAAAACCTGCCTTCATCGTCTCCACCTCCGAACCATGCCAGCAGGGGGAAAGAATATTCAGGGACCTTGCCAAGGCATACGGAATCACCAGCAATTTCTACTCCCTCCACACCCCGGTGATAGAGGACAACGCCTCCCTCGAGAACATCGCCGCAGGTCTCGAGGAATCCGTCTTCCGCCTCGAAAAGGCAACCGGAATAAGCATGGTCCCGGAACGGCTCGCCGAAGCCTGCGAGCTCTCCAACGAGGCCAGGGCTATAGCCATGCGATGCAACGAACTCAGGCTCGGCTCCCCTCCGCTCATACGCGGGACAGACGCTGTCTACTTCGCCTCCATGTTCTCCCAGCTATGGGGCAAGAGGGAGTTCGTCCAACTGCAGAAGAACTTCCTGGAGGACCTCGAAAAGAGGATCGAAAAAATCGACAAGTCTGTCAAGATAGACGACACCCACCGCATCATATGGCTGCACCTTCCGCCGTTCTACGACTCCAAGCTGCTCGACTTCATCGAGGTGCAATGCTCCGCCCCGATAGTCTTCGAGGAGGTCAACTTCGTGGACTGGGAGCCGCTGAACCCCGAAGACCCCTACCGCTCCCTCGCAAGGAAACTCCTCACCGTCGGATTCCTCGACCCCCACCTGCGCGTGAGCCACGTGATCAACACATCCATAAAGGGAAGGCTCAACGGATGCATCCTCTACAACCACATGTTCGGAAGATGCTCCATGGCCGACAGCTGCTTCATAAAACTCCTGAGGGAGAACCTCGCCGAGGCGAAAATTCCGCTCCTCGTCCTCGACGGAGACTGCATAGACCCCACCATAGACCCATGCAGCACCTACACGAAGGTATCGGCCTACATCGAGGCTCTCAACGAGACTAAATACGGCAACATATTCGGTCCGGCAGGCAATATCGTTCCAGTCCAGCAGAATCAAAACTCGGCAAAGGCGATCTGAACACAAAGTGTTTCCATTCACCCCCGAATCCAGCTTGATTTGAATGGAATCCAGCGTATATTCACGGTTTTGCAAAATAAAACCCAGGATTGAAAAATTGAAAGCATTTTTGGGTGCAAGATTTCGTTTTTATTCCGGGTTGATCCTGGCCGCTTGCTCAATGGCATGTCTGGCCTCGGCGCTGGCCGCCGCTGAAATCACCAAGCTTAGCTTCGTCCAGAAAGGATACCAGTTCCCCGAGCAGTTCCTCGGCTACAATCTGCAGTCGAAGACAGGAACTAATTTCGACCAGAAGACTCTCGACGAGGACATAAAGCGCCTCTTCTCGACGGGAAGATTCTCCGACATCGTCGCCGAGACCATAGAGAAGGACGGCGGGATGGAGATAACCATAAAAACAGTCTCCAGGCCAAGAGTCAAAAGCATAGTGTTCTCCGGCAACAAGAAGTATTCCGAAGGCGAGCTCAAGGAAAAACTCACCGTCCAGCCCGACAGCATCCTGAACGACAAGGAACTGGGGGAGTCGCTGTCCGCGATAAGGAAATTCTACGAGGAGAAGGGATACAACTCGGCGGTGATCTCTCATTCCCTGGAGGATGCCGGGGAAGACAGCGTGACCCTGAAGATAGAGATAACCGAAAACCTCCGTCTCAAAGTGAACTCCGTCTCCTTCACCGGCAACACCGTATATTCCTCGTGGAAGCTGAAAAACTCCATCGGCACATACTACTCCCTGTGGAGCTGGGTGCTCAACACGGGGCTATACTCCAAGGAAGAGCTTGACAACGACAAGCTGAGGCTGAGGGAACTATACTGGCACAAAGGATACCTCGACTTCAACGTCAAGAACGTCGAAGCAACGGAAGTCCCCGGAAATCCGGAACTGGTGGACATACATTTCGACCTCGACGAGGGCCGCCAGTACAAGGTCGGAAAAGTGACGCTGTCCGGCAACGACAAGTTCCCCTCAGATGAACTGACCCCGCTGCTCAAGCTCGTCGAAGGGGCGGATTTCGACAGCAGGATCGAGGAGCAGGACATAAAGGAGATAAAAAGCAAGTACTCGCCCCTCGGCTATGCCGATTTCACATGCGATGCCGTCCGCTCGCCCAATTTCGAAAACTCCACCGTGGACATCGAATACAAGATAAGCGAAGGCTCGCCATACACCGTCCGCGACGTGAATATCTCAGGCAACGTCAACACAAAAGACCATGTAATAAGGAGAGAGCTTGCCATACAGCCCGGAGACCCGGTCAACCCGGACATGATCGAGACCAGCAAGGCGCGCCTCATGGGCATGAACTATTTCGAAAAGGTTGATGCCGTCACCGTCCGGGTCCCGGACCCCTCCATGAAGGACGTCGAGATAAACGTCGAGGAGAAGGACACCGCGAAATTCGCAATAGGCGGCGGATTCTCCGACACCGACAGCCTCGTGGGCACCGTCGAATTGAGCCAGAGCAACTTCGACCTTCTCGACCCATACAACTGGTTCACGGGCGGCGGACAGAGGCTCCGCCTCGCGGGACAATACGGAACAGAGAGAAGCGACTTCTCCCTCGATTTCACGGAGCCCTGGCTGTTCGGAATCCCGCTCAGCCTCGATCTCTCCGGATTCTACCACGACAGGAAATACGAGGACTGGAGCCAAAGAACCTTCGGCGGCGAGGCCTCGCTCACGAGGAGAGTATTCGACGACTTCACCAGCATCGGCCTCGGATACACCATCGCAAGCGTGAAGGTATACGACATGGACGACGACCTGTCGGAAATATTCCAGGACGAGGAAGGAACCGACACCGTAAGCAAGCTCAGCCTCAATCTCTCGCGCGACACCCGCGACAATCTCTTCGACCCGAAGAACGGATACCTCCTCTCCGCGCTCGGTGAACTCAACTCCAAAATATTCGGCGCATCCGTCAACACATACCGCATCGAACTCCAGGGCAGCAACTACTACTCCTTCATAGACGACCTGTTCACCGTCCACACCGGATTGAAGATCGGGCAGATAGACAGATTCGGCGACGGCGGCAAACTAACCCCGATCTACGATAGATACTTCCTCGGCGGCGGAGACACGGTCCGCGGCTTCCCCTACAGGGAGATTTCCCCCATAGACTCCAACAAGGATCCCTACGGAGGAGAGTCCATGATGATAGGAAACATCGAGCTTACGCATCCAATATACGACTTCGTCCGGGGCGCCGTCTTCGTTGACGCCGGCGGGGTGTGGCGCAGATCGTGGGACATGGCGTTCGACGAAATAAACGTCGGCGCAGGCTACGGCCTTCGCATCAAACTGCCATACTTCAACGCGCCGGTCAAGCTCGACCTCGCATATCCGGTCGTAAAGAATTCAAAACAGAAAAACTTCGACAGAAAACTCCGCTTCCATTTCAACCTGGGCATGACCTGGAGCCCCTAGCCCGTTTTTCGCAGGAAAAACGGGCTTTAGCCCAAATTTCTTCGCTTTCCA
>DYMC01000307.1 GCA_020721745.1 Lentisphaera sp.
GGAGTCCCAGAGCACGACATGTATCTTATCCAATCCGGAGGGAAAGCCCGTCGGCCCGCTTCCAATCGCCTCAACCCAATAGCTCACCACCTGCGTGCCAGTCTGGGCAGGGTGCAGAGTTGTGGTTGGTTCGTGCACTAGCTGTCCGTTCTCTTCCCTATACACTTTGAGATTGGGAGTGTAGTGAATCGACCACTGGCGGCCACTCACGCTGTTCGTGATACGAAGCGTTGCCGGGATCCTTCTTGCACTTACGGGATGCGGCGAGTCATTACCGAAAAAGGTGATCGGCTTGGGCACGCTTTCCTCCATCTGGTCCTCTTTGAGAGCCGCCGCCGCGTTTTTGCCCGGATCGTTAATGTACCCGTTGTTGTCACTGTCAATGTCCAAGTCGACTGCCCACGGATCAGTCATCTTCACCGTGTCCTCGTGGATCAGTTCATATGTGGGATCACCACCTGGAGGGTCCGATGGGATCCGCTTCAACAGGCGCCACATCAGCGTGTCCGTGAGAGCGCCCGGATCGATACCCTCGACGTAGATTAGCGGCGGGTAACTTACCGCCTCGCTGGAAACGAACCACCGATAAACCCCTTTCTGATTGCCACCCTCGGTGATCGTCTCGTACTCGTCGGCCGAAATCGGCGTCTTCTCCGGATCAAGCCAGCAGCTTAGGCCCCGGCCAAGCGTGACCTTCAGCTCGAAGACGAAGTCATCCATCCCGGAAAGGTCCTCGAAGCCGCGATCAAGGACCACGGGGACCAGATCATCATCCGTGAAGGGCACCCAGCTTATGCCGGGAGGATACTCGTACTCCGCGTTCTCCAGATAGTCCGCAATCCCATTCTCGTTGTCGTCATCGCCATTCCAAGCAACCCAGGTGCCGGAGTAGGCGGCTTCATTCTCGATCTCCTCCTCCCGGTCGCTGCGGTCGATCGTGCCGGTGTTGTCGCTGTCGGTGTCGATGTCCACCGAGGGGATGATGGTCAGCACCGAGGTACGGTGATCCTGGACGCCGTCGGCCGGGTCGTCGTTGGGATCATTGTCGTCCGGTAGCGGCGTCCACAGGCCCGTGTTGTTCGGGTGCATGAGCACCAGGTTGCCCGACCCGTCGTCGCGGAACTCGAACGTCTCGGCAATCCCCGAGTGGGGATGCACGGCCACGATGAAGTTGTCGCCATACCGGGCATCTTCAATGGCCAGGTACGCCTTCTTCATCCAGTGGCTGTTGGGTGAGGGGCCTTCGGTGGTGAAATCGAGGCTGAAACCCGGAAGCCCGCCGCCGGCCGCTACGAGCGAAGCGGCGTTGTCGCGGATCCCGTGACCGGTATTGGCCGGTGGAGCAGACGGAACGTTCGCTACGGTGTTATCCGGATCGAACCAGACCAGGTGGACCGTGCCGACCATGCCTTCAGGCACCGGAGCGCCCAGCTCGAC
>DYMC01000094.1:0-6271 GCA_020721745.1 Lentisphaera sp.
GCGGCAAGCGTCGCTTCGCTCGGCAAGGCGCGTCCGGAGTTTTGCAATTGGCTCAGTCCTTGTATCCGCCGGGGAATTTTTGCGTCCACTTCCAGGCGGATTCCACGATTGCGGCGATGTTCTCGAAGCGTGGTTTCCATCCGAGTTTCTTCTTTGCGAGGGCGGAGCTGCCGACAAGCATTGGAGGATCGCCCGGCCTGCGCCCCACGACTTCGACATTGATCTTTCTTCCTGTGACCTTCCTTGCCGTCTCGATTATCTCCATTACGCTGTATCCGTTTCCGCTGCCGAGGTTGTATGCGGAGCTCTCCTCCGAGTGCAGCGCGAGCTCGTGCGCCTGGGCGAGGTCCAGGATGTGTATGTAGTCCCTGATGCAGGTTCCGTCCTTCGTCGGATAGTCGTCCCCGAAGACCTTTATCGAGGGTATTCCGCCTCCAGCGCATTTGAGCACCAGCGGGACCAGATGTGTTTCCGGCCTGTGGTCCTCTCCGAAGTTCTCCGTCGCGCCAGCGGCGTTGAAATATCTGAGGGCGGAGTATTTGATCCCATGGATGAGGGAATACCAGTGCAGCGCCTTTTCGAACATCAGCTTAGATTCGCCGTATGCGTTGATCGGCCTCTGCTTCTCGGTCTCGACTATGGGTATCTTGTCCGGCTCGCCGTATGTGGCGCAGGTGCTGGAGAAGACGAACCTGGATGTCCCGGCCGCCACCGCCCCGTCGAGAAGATTTATGCCGGCCCCGATATTGTTGCGGAAATACTTGCCCGGATCCTTCATGGATTCGCCTACGAGCGAGAACGCGGCGAAATGCATTATGCCGTCGGGCTTGAGCTTCTTCAACGCCGCAATGGTAAAATCGCGGTCGGCAAGATCCCCATGTATGAACTGCGCCCGCTTGTCAACGGCATCACGATGGCCTGTCGCGAGGGAGTCGAATACCGTCACCTCGTAGCCAAGTCCGATGAGATATTCGGCGCATGCGCTCCCGATGTATCCTGCGCCGCCAGCCACCAGTATCTTCTTCATCTTGCTCATATAAACATGCAGACCACGGTTATGTTGTCCTCTCCCCCCGAGCGGAGGGCCGCATAGACCAGATTCTTGACTGCATCGGAGGGGTCGAGGGCGTTGTCGAGTATGACCTCTATCTGGGGATCCTCGAGATGCACGTTGAGGCCGTCGGTGCAGAAGAGCAGCTTGTCCCCCTCCTTCACGTCGAATATGTTGAATTCCGGCTCGATGCTCATCGCCGTTCCGACGGACTTGGAGATTATGTGCGCGAAGGGATGGTTCTTGGACTCCTCGCTGCTGATGATTTTGCGCTTGATGAGCTCCGCGATGAAGCTGTGGTCCTCCGTCAGGCAGCCCAGCCTGCCGTCGCGGAACCTGTAGAGCCTGCTGTCGCCGGCATGGGCCACGTAGAGCTTCTCCTCCCCGACAACTCCGGAGACCAGTGTCGTGCCCATGGGATTCTGTATGTTCATGCTCTTGTTGAGCCTGTAGATGCGCTCGTTGGCGGCGGCTATCTCCTCCTTGAGGAAGAGCATTATCTTCTCCTCGGAGGTCTCGTCGGCTACGGAGCGCCGCTTCCACGCCTGGAAGATGTTTTTCGTGCAGAGCCTGCTGGCGAGGTCTCCGCGGTCATGCCCGCCTATCCCGTCGGCGACGAGCACCAGACTGTTCCTTTTCTCCTCGTCAACGGCATAGATGTAGCTGTCCTCGTTGCAGGCTCTGACCAGTCCTGCGTGGGTTCCTGCCAGCACATTGTAGGGGCCTATGCGGTTCATTTCATCCTTTTTGAAGCCTCCCGTTGGAGGGGAGGGCTTCGGTTTGCCCGGCGTTCTGGAATCCCGGGAGCGGATACCCGGGGATCCGGCGCAGGCGAAACGAAAGACATCCATTTATATTCCACGCGAATCGAAAAAATCAAACGCGGCAAAAAAAATATTGCAAATTTCCTCTTTCAAGCTAGGTTTACACTTTTCGCGGAAAATTCGGGTGTCCATGGGGCATCCTTCAACCAACAACAAACGGAGAGGAAACGATGTCTGAAAGCGCTGACAGGATCCGGAATTTCGTGGTTGCAGGCCATAGTTCGAGCGGCAAGACCTCCCTGTGCGATCTCATGCTTTTCAAGGCGAAGGCCGTCGAGAGGTGCGGCAGCGTTGACCAGAAGACCAGCGTTTCGGACTACACCCCCGAGGAGCAGGAAAAGCTCAGCAGCATATACTCCACCGCGCTGAACTGCCTCTGGAAGGAGACCAGATTCCATTTTATGGACACGCCCGGATACGGGGAGTTCATCGGCGAGACCATCGGGGCGATAGACGCGACAGACGCAGTGATAATAGTCCTCGACGCGAAGGAAGGGCTCGGAATCGGCGCTTCGCGGGCCTGGAAGATGGCGAAGGAGCGGGGCATCCCGAGAATATTCTTCATCAACAGGCTCGACAGGGAAATGGCGGATTTCCAGAAGACCCTCGCGCAGATACAGGATGTCTATGGACAGACCGTCTGCGTGCCGGTGACCATTCCAGTCGGGAAGGAGGCTTCCTTCGGCAAGATCGTGAACGTTCTCAGGGACAAGGATTTTCCGCAGGATATCGCCAAGGATGCCGCTCTGGCGAAGGAAAGATTGATGGACGCGGTTGCCGAGTCCGACGAGGCGCTCATGGCCCGCTATCTCGATGGCGAGAATCTCGGGGAGGAGCAGGTCTCCGTCGGGTTGCAGAAGGCGATAAGAGCCGGAAGCCTCGCCCCGGTCTTCGCCGGCTCCGTCTCGAAGGACATCGGTGTGGAAGACCTGATGAACGCGATAGTCAATCTGGTGCCGGATCCCCTCGCGGCGGGGTCGAGGAAATTCGAGAACGGCGATGAATTGAAGCTTTCCGCCGACGGTCAGGCATACGCATACGTCTTCAAGACCGTGTCCGATCACTTCATCGGCAATCTGGCTTTCTTCAGAGTGCTGAGCGGCACTTTCAAGCCCGACACCGAAGTCTACAATGCCACGAAGAGGGAGAAGGAGAGGTTTGGCACCATCCTCATGATGAACGGAAAGAACCAGTCCCCGATGCAGAGCGCGGCCCCCGGCGCGATCTTCGCAGTCGCCAAACTCAAGAGCACTGGCATTGGCGACACGGTGTCGAGCGCGGCGACGGACAAGGTCTTCGCGAAGACAAAATATCCGAATCCGGTCATGTGCTACGCAGTCACCGCCGCGAAGAGCGGCGAGGAGGAGAAGATAAGCGCAGCCCTGACCAAGATAGCCGAGAACGACAAGACCGTCAAGATCGAGCACCATCACGAGACGCACGAGCTGCTGCTCCATGGAATGGGCGACCAGCACATCTCCCAGATCGTGAAGAAGCTCAAGAACATCAACAAGGTAGAGATGGTCCTCAGCGCGCAGAAAATTCCATACAGGGAGACCATCACATCCGTAGGCGACGGCCACCACAGGCACAAGAAGCAGACCGGCGGCCACGGCCAGTTCGCCGAAGTCTATCTCAAGGTCTCCCCCAATCCCGCAGGATACGAGTTCAAGAACGACATCTTCGGGGGAAGCATCCCCAGGAACTTCGTGCCGGCAGTCGAGAAGGGCGTCGCCGAGGCCATGGCCAAAGGCCCTCTCGCAGGCTGCGTCGTCCAGAACATCACGGTTTCAGTCTACGACGGCAAGCACCACGAGGTTGACTCTTCCGAAATGTCCTTCAAGATAGCCTCCAGGGCCGCGTTCAAGGATGCCATGTCGAAGGCGAAGCCCATCCTCCTCGAGCCGATACAGAAGGTGAAGGTGATTGTCCCGGATGAATACATGGGCGACATCACCGGCGATCTGAACCACAAGCGGGGCAGGATACTCGGCATGAGCGTGGAGGAGGGCCTCCAGGTCGTCACAGCGGAAGTCCCCCTCGCAGAAATGTCCAAATACGCAAGCGAACTGCGCAGCATGACTCAGGGCAAGGGCAGCTTCGAGATGGAGTTCGACAGATACGAGATGGTCCCGTCCAACGTGGCTAGGACCATCATCGAAACATACAAGGCATCCCAGACAGAAGAGGAATGAAGATAGCAGTGAATATTTACCATTCATGGACTTGAAAATCATGATGTATCAATTACAGCACCGATATTAGTGCCAATATCAATATCACAAAGATATCCATTGAGGTAATTGCAAAATTGCCTTTTTAGGGAAGCGCCCCGAGCGCGTAAGTTGCGAAATCCCGGCCCCGATAGGGCATCGGGATGCCTCGGGGCGTTCCGTCGGCAATTTCCGTTTAGGGCAAGGGCAATTGCCCTAAACGGAAATAATGGCTCAATTCGACAATGCAATCAGGCCGCCTCCTGCTACGCCAAGCTTCGTAATGCGTCAGCATTTTCCGGAATGGAGTGCGTATTGACGGGGATTTTCCCCGTCAGGTGGAAAAAGTAGGGCGGCCATTCCTGGCCGCCACCAGAAAGCAGATATATGTGGATGTCGGGCAAGAATCCTCCAAAGGAGGACAGGTGCCCAACATAGTTCTCCGAACTGCGGAATCAATTTTGAACAGGGCAGGCTGGCGGCGAAGATTTTTTCCTCCACCCCTTGCATTCAGGCATGCTTAATGCTATAATTAACTCACAGAGGGCATGTTGCCGTCCAGGAACGGCTCTCTCGGCGAGAGAGCCCTACCCAGAACGAAAACGGTGCCAAAAACGGAGATGCAAGCTAGGGACGGCACGCCGTGCCGTCCGTAGAAATGGAGGGTAGGGACGGCGTAGGTAGCTTGTGCGGTCTCCGCGCAAGCATCTTTGCGCCGGGACGGCGCAAAGTACTAAAAATGGAATCGGCGCACTCGGGGATCGCGCCCTGCCAAAATCATGCACACGGCAGTGAAAACCAGACAAAATAATGGAGGTCTTTCTGATATGAAAAAAACAAGATTTTCTCCCTTCACCCTTGTCGAACTACTCATGGTCTGCGCAATAATCGCCGTCCTCGTGGGCATCGGGGTTGGCGTTTACAGCGTCGCCTCACGCAAGTCCGCAGAGTCAAAAACTGAGGCTATGATAAAAAAAATGTGCATAGCCCTCGAAGCATACAAAAACAAAACTGGATACTACATACAGCAAAGCACCGTCGGCGCCTTCTATGTGGATGCGTACAAGAGCGATATGTCCCCTGTAGGGGAATACACCATCAATGACTTTATTGATATTCCAAGCACCGAGCTTGGTGGGAAACGAGCTGGAGATCGTGGCGCTCTCACCGACCCCTTTGGCAGGGAGTTCCGCTACCGTTGCCCTGGCACAAACAACCGTGGTTCCTTCGACCTCTATTCGCAGGGGGCGGATGCCACCACGGACGCTGACGATCTGAAGAACTGGTAGTTCTGAATTTTTCGCCCAATACGCGGAAAATTAAAAACTTGAGCTGATTGCAAAATTGCCGAATTTAGGGTAGGGACGGCTCGCCGAGCCGTCCGTTTTGATGCGGCGGTTTCGGCGAAACCGCCCTACCTTCGGCAATTTTGCAATTGCCTCAACTTAAAAAAACAAGAGAGGGGAAAAATGAAGACAAAAAAGAGATTCACGCTGATCGAGCTGCTCGTCGTCATCGGAGTTATCGCGATCCTCATGGCCATGCTTCTGCCCGCCGTCTCGAAAGTCCGCGTCCAGGCCAAAAAAGCAAAGGCCAGAGCCCAGATGAAAGCCCTCGAAATCGCAATCAAATCCTACGAAACAACCTATGGACTGCTGCCGTGGGGAGGGGCTGCCGACGTGGTATGGGACGACGTTAAAACCACAGACGAGGCAACTGGAGAGTCCAGTGGCAGCGATGATGACGAATACGACACCCTGATGCAGATACTGACGCAGGTGAATATTACCGGAAGCGGCACCGACGCGCCCGACCTTAAAACGTCGGGGAACACCCGTCAGATCAAATTCCTTGATGCTCCTGAAAAATTTGAGAGCAAAAGCTTCGTTGATCCTTGGGGAAATAGATTCGTCGTATGTCTTGACCTGACGTATTCAGGAGTTATCAATTTCAATGGAGATGCTGATGAGGATGATGTCGCCACTGGAGGAGATTTAGCTAGGACTGTCGCCATCTATTCCTTTGGTCCGGACAAGACTGACAACGATGGTTCTGGCGACGACATCACGTCCTGGTCGGAGTGATTGTCTTTGGATGTGTTGCTTCGTGTGAGGGTGGACGGGGGGATGCTAGTCGGAGATCAGTTGGTTTTGTGTAGATTGAAGAGCTAAGACATGGCTCTT
>DYMC01000094.1:6371-9479 GCA_020721745.1 Lentisphaera sp.
GATCGCGCCCTACCTTGTGCGTTCGGAAAAAAGGGTAGGGACGGCACGCCGTTGCCGTCCGCCGGCGCGACCTGTCTTTGGGAACGGCTCTCTCGCGTGAGCTAAATATTCAGTGAAAGGACGTGGTTCGCCGAATATTTGCAAAAACAGCGGCTAGGACATCGTGAGAAATGGATCGCATGACATTTTGTGCTCGATGCAATATCGCAAAGAGCGGATTAAATAAAAAAACAGGAGAATGAACCATGAAGAATCTGTTGATTCTGTCTCTTTGTGCGGGGCTCTGTTTTGCAGTCTCTGCGGGGGGGAGCAAGAGTGGGAAGAGCAAGACCGGGGAGAGGGCAGGCGGGGACGAGAAGATTGACACGACCAACATGCAGAAGGACTATGACGAGCTCATGAAGCTCTACAAGGATCTCAAGACGAAGGCGGAGGCATTCAAGAAGAACTACAAAATGCTCCCCCCCGAGCTGATGCCTCTCATCATGAAGCAGGGAATGGGAATGGGTCCCGGCGGACAAGGCGGCATGGGAGGCGGGCAGGGAGGAATGGGTGGAGGGCAGGGCGCTGGAATGATGCCTCCCGGAGGACAGAACCAGGATAGGGACATATTCGAGTAAAATTTTTCAAGAAGTAAAATTTTTCAAGAAAAATTTTACGTGATAAAAAAACGGCGCGTTTCCGCGCCGTTTTCTTTTCTCTCTTCAGTAGGGCGGCCATTCCTGGCCGCCAACTGGAAAACATGGAGCTGGATGTCGGGCGAGAATCCTCCAGAGGGGGACAAGCGCCCAACATACTTTGTCGGGCAAGAATGCCCAACATACTTGGGGCGCGTGCACAAAAAGTAGGGCGGTCGTTCCTGGCCGCCACAATCGGAAGATTGGTCGGGGCGGTGAGATTTGAACTCACGACCTTCTGCTCCCAAGGCAGACGCGCTAGCCAAACTGCGCTACGCCCCGACACCGAAAATCCAAGGGGCAAGCAAGATACTCCGGCAAGCGGATAAAGCAAGTCTGCGATTCTTATTTCGAAATCCCTCTCTCCGTAGCCAATGCGTCAGTCTTTTTCGGAATGGAGTGCGTCTCGACGTGGATTTCCCCCCATCAGGCACCCCCGTCGTGGTAGTTTGCGCGGTCTCCGCGCAAACATATCTTTGCGCCGGGACGGCGCAAAGTACTAAAGCCGCCTGCAAAACTCCGCGCAAGATCGCCGCCGGCCGGAAAAGACTGACGAATTACGCCCGCAGCGCCTGGTCGAAGTCGGCCTTGATGTCCTCGATGTCCTCCAGTCCGACGGAGACGCGGATGAAATCGGGGGTGACGCCCGATGCCGCCTGGGCGTCCTCCGTCATCTGCTGGTGGCTTGTGGATGCTGGATGCAGGACGAGGGTTTTTGCATCGCCGACATTTGCCAGATGGCTGGCGAGTTTCACCGATTCGATGAATTTCATGGCTGGCCTGTATCCGCCTTTCACGCCGAATCCGAGGACGGAGCCGAAACTGCCGTCGAGGTATTTTTTTGCGGTCGAATGCCATTTGTGCTTTTCGAGTCCTGTGTAGTTGATCCAGGAGACGAGAGGATGCTTGTCGAGGAACTTTGCCAGTTCGAGGGCGTTCTCGCCGTGTTTTTTCATTCTCAGGGGGAGGGTCTCCAGTCCCTGCAGGAAGAGGAAGGCGTTGAAGGGGCTGGGGCATAGCCCGATGTTTCTCATGCCCTGGATGCGGGCCTTGACGATGAATGCCACGTTGCCCATGCCGGGGACATCGGAGAGGGTTTCCCAGATTTTAAGTCCATGATAGCTCGGGTCGGGCTCGGTGAATTCCGGGAATCTCCCGCTGGACCAGTCGAATTTTCCGCTGTCAACTATCATTCCTCCGATGGAGCTGCCGTGCCCGCCTATCCATTTCGTGCACGAATATACGATTATGTCGGCGCCATGTCTGAACGGCTTGCAGATCAGAGGCGCGAAGGTGTTGTCCACGATCAGGGGGAGCTTTGCGTCGTGCGCCGCCTTTGCGATTTTCGCAAAATCAGGCACGTCGCCTTTTGGATTGCCGATGGTCTCGGTGTAGACGAGTTTTGTGTTCGGCCTGATTGCCTTCGATATGTTCGCCGGGCTGAAGTCGTCGAGGAAGCTGGTCTCGATTCCGAATCGCGGCATTGTGTATCTGAAGATGGTGTCTGTCCCGCCGTAGAGCGAGGATGAGCTTATGATGTGGTCTCCCGCCCTGGCGATGTTGGTGACTGCGAGGAATATCGCGGCCATTCCGCTTGATGTGGCGAGGGCGGCAGTCCCGCCGTCGAGAGCGGCCATTCTCTTTTCGAGGACATCGGTGGTCGGATTCGCAAGGCGTGTGTAGATGTTGCCGAACTCCTTAAGTGCGAACAGGTTCGCGGCATGTTCGGCCGACTTGAACACGTAGCTTGAAGTCTGGTAGATGGGCACGGCTCTTGCGCCGGTGGCCGGGTCGGGGACTTGTCCAGCGTGAAGAGCCAGTGTCGAGTCCTTCAATCCAGTGTCGCTCATATGTCATTCTCCTTTTCATTATGTCAAATCGCGTATTCGCCACGTCGGTGCTCCTTTGACAGTATGTCCCGAAGGGTTATCGAGTCCATCATGGAGCGGATTTTCGATGAGAGCCCCTTCCATACGGGATGGGCCCTGCAGGCGGACGAGACCGGGCAGGAGTCCTCGTCCTCGACGCAGTCTGCGAGGACAATCGGCCCTTCGAAGAGCTCCACGATGTCGAGGAGTTTGATATCGGCAGGTTTCTTCGCGAGGGTGTATCCGCCGAAGCAGCCTCTGGCTGTCTTCACGAGCCGCGCGTTCTTCAGCGGGATCATTATCTGTTCGAGATATGGCTCGGTGATGTTCTGCTTCCTGGAAATCTCTTTTCCCCGGATAAACTTTTTTTTCTCCTTCTCCTTCTCCGCCGAATCCATGGCGATCTGGAGAAGTATCCTGAGCCCGTATCTTGTCCTCGTCGAGAACTTCATCGCCATCCTTCAAAGTTTATTTATCGGATAAACAATACTGCGGAAAACTTGCCGCGCAAGCCGTGGATGGGGATTTTTCTGATTTTTCCGGAATTGAGCTAGTGTCCTGCG
>DYMC01000308.1 GCA_020721745.1 Lentisphaera sp.
CTGTCTGCCAAGGAGGCAAACAGATGAATCGGACAAGATGGCTACAGGAGACCAGGAAGATGAGATTTGAGGAAGCTTTTTCAGGGTGGCAGGAGCGCCGTTTGAGTCAGGTGGAAGCGGCCCGGTTGCTTGGTATGCATGAAAGGACATTTCGGCGTTACGTAGGCCGGTATGCCGAAGAGGGTGAGGAGGGTTTGCTTGACAAGCGGCTGACCAAGGCCTCTCACCGAAGGGCTCCGGTTGATGAAGTGATGAATCTCACGGATTTGTACCGTGAGCATTATGATGGATGGAACGTAAAGCATTTTTACAGTTTTTATCGTCGCAACCATGGTGGAGGTCGTTCTTATATCTGGGTAAAGAATAAGCTCCAGGAAGCCGGGCTGGTTAAAAAGGCGCCTGGGCGGGGAAAGCACCGGAAACGCCGGGAGCGGGCTCCCCTGCCCGGAATGATGTTGCATCAGGACGGAAGCACCCATGAGTGGGTACCCGACAAACACTGGGATTTAATCGTGACGATGGACGATGCCACGAGTGAGCACTATTCCATGTTTTTTGTTGAAGAGGAGGGTACGGCGTCAAGCTTTATGGGTGTCAGTGAGGTAATCGAACAACACGGATTATTCTGCTCCTTATATACCGACCGGGGCAGTCATTACTGGTACACACCCGAAGCCGGCGGTAAAGTGGACAAGACCCATCTTACCCAGTTTGGGCGAGCAATGCATCAAGTCGGGATTGAAATGATTCCGGCCTATTCTCCGGAAGCAAGGGGGCGCTCAGAGCGGGCTTTTTTGACCCATCAAGGCCGCTTACCCAACGAACTGAAAGCGGCGGGAATAACGGATATGAAGGATGCCAACCGATATCTTCAAGGGCATTACATGCCAGCCTTTAATGAAGAGTTCATGGTGCCTGCGGCGGAAAAAGGCACGGGTTTTGTTCCGCTTATAGGCCAGGATATAAGCGATATTCTCTGCGAACAATATGAGCGGACCGTTGGAAAAGATAACTGTGTGGCCTTTGAGGGAATGAAACTCCAGATACCCCAAGACCGTTATCGCCTCCACTATGTCAAGGTGAAGGTACGGGTTCATCGTTATCCTGATGGTATGCTTGCCATTTTTTATGGCCCTCGGAAATTGGCTGACTATGATTCAAACGGCAACCTGTTGATCGAGGCAAAAGATGCAAGTGCATGTTAATAAAATCGGGATCCGGCCCATATCGCCAGGGAAAAGTAGCACGAGCTGCGGCCGCGTCAAGGCCAAGCCGGGCTTCGCCCGGTGCTTCGCAGCCTTGACCCGCCCGCTTTGCTCGTGCTTGTATCCGGTTGTGGGCGATGGGCGGGGATGCCTCCGGCGGGGGCTCAGAACAAGGATTATGTCCGTTACAAAAATATATCAACCCGTCCGAAAAACCGGACAA
>DYMC01000095.1 GCA_020721745.1 Lentisphaera sp.
TTTCAGGCTGGCGGCTGTCCGGCGCGGAGTTTTGAAGTCAGTTCTGGTGTCTGGAGATTGCCTCGGCGAGTCTGCGTTTGCGTTCCTCCTGTATGATGGGTTCGTGGAGTAGATCGAAGTTCCCCTCCATCACCTCTTCGATCTTGAAGACGCTGAGGTTGAACCTGTGGTCCGTGATGCGGCTTTGTGGAAAATTGTAGGTTCTTATCTTCTCGCTTCGTTCGCCCGTGCCTATCTGGGAGCGCTTCGCCTCGCTCATCTTCGTCTGCTCCTCCTCCTGCTTCATGCTGAGGAGGCGCGAGCGCAGAATGCGGATCGCGGTCTCCTTGTTCCTGTGCTGGGACTTCTCTATCTGGCATGCGACGCTGAGCCCGGTGGGGATGTGCGTTGCCCGGACCGCGGAGTCGGTCGTGTTGACGCTTTGTCCGCCAGGCCCGGAGGAGCGGAAGACATCGAACTTGAGGTCGGATGGCTTCAGCTCTATGTCCACTTCTTCGGCCTCGGGCATGACGGCGACGGTTATGGTGGAGGTGTGTATTCTTCCGCTCGTCTCGGTCTCCGGGACTCGCTGGACTCTGTGGACTCCGCTTTCGAACTTCATGCGCGAGAACACGTTGTCGCCGGATATCGAGAATATGGCCTCCTTTATTCCGCCTCTGGCGCCCGAGCTCAGGTCCAGGGTCTCGAGCTTCCAGCCTTTGCGTTCGGAGTAGTTCCTGAAGGCTCTGAAGATTTCCGAGGCGAAGAGGCCGGCCTCGTCGCCTCCGGCGGCGGGCCTGATCTCGACGATGACATCCTTGGAGTCCTTCTCGTCCTGTGGGAGCAGCGCGAGCATGATCTGCTCCCTGAGGTCTGGGATTTCGGCCTCTGCGGCTTCGATTTCCTTTTGTGCCATTGCCCTGATCTCGGGGTCGTCCTCCTTCAGCAGTCCGCGGTTTTCGGAAAGGGTTCTGATGGCGCTCTTGATGCGGGAGTCGAGCCTGAGAATAGCCTCGATGCGCTGGGACTCCCGGGAGAGTTTCTTTATCTCGGCGGGCCGCGAGTAGATGTCGGGGGCGGAAAGCTGCGACTTCAAGCCCTCGAGCCTGGATGCGAGGGCGGAGACGTGCGAGGCGATGTCTTCATCTTTCATCGGATGAGGCTGGGTTTATCTCCCAAGAGCTGATTTCAGAACTACGCGTTCGGGGTAAATCCGTTGGAGTTCACAACTTTAGTTGTGTCTTATTATCAACAAGATACACAGCTGAAGCTGTGAACTCCAACTTTGAAATCAGCTCATTGGGGCAATTTTGCAATTGGCTCCCAAAAGAGGGAGAAGCGGATCCTGGGGTTATTCCAGAACGGCGCTAAGTCAAGGCGCAGAAACAGTCCACGCTGAAGCTGTGAACTCCAACAAAAGCGCCTTGAATTGGCGCCATTCGGGTTATTCCACGGTTTTCTTCTGGTAGCGCTTGCGGAATCTCTCGACTCTGCCTGCGGTGTCCACGAACTTCTGTTTTCCTGTGAAGAATGGGTGGCACTTGGCGCATATTGCCACCTTGACCTCCTTCTTTGTGGATCTTGTGTTCCAGACCTCGCCGCAGGCGCATGTTATCTTTGCATCTCCATATGCCGGGTGTACTTTTTTCTTCATCGGATTCTGGCTCCCGTCCTCTTGTTTTTATTTTTTCGGGCTGTAATCTAACCCCGAAATCAGAATTATCAAAGGCCGTGGACCTAAAATGACGAAAAAAATGGGAAAGAAGGTTCGGCGCCCCCTTTGGGCGCCATGGAGGATCGAATACATAGTTTCGCCGAAGGACGGCCAATGCTTCCTATGTGGCAGAAAGAGCCCGGGCGGGAAGGACGAGGACATGATAATCCACAGAGGGGAAAAAGCATTTGTGATCCTCAACATGTTTCCATATAACTCCGGGCATCTCATGGTCGCTCCCTACCGCCATGTTGCGACATACTCCCTGCTCGACTCTGACGAGAGGAACGAGATATCGGGACTTCTCGCCGCCGCGGAGAGAACCCTGAGGAAGGCGATGCGCCCGGAAGGATTCAATATAGGGTTCAACATCGGAAAGGCCGCCGGCGCAGGAATCGAAGAGCACATCCACCTGCACATTGTCCCAAGATGGCTGGGCGACAACAACTTCATGCCAGTGCTCGGTAGCGAAAGAGTTGTCCCGCAGGCCCTCTCCGCGACGGCCGCCCTGCTGAGAAAACACTGGACACCATAAGGATTTTTAGCCCGAATGATGCCGTCATGGGGAGCTTTGTATTTTCGAGCCGCGTCAGATGGGCTTCATTTGGAAAGACGTTTCTTCATGTTGTCGAACTGGACTTTCATCCTCTGCGGGAGACGGTCTCCGAATTTTCCCATGAATGATGCTACATCGTCGAGTTCATGTTTCCATGTGGCGGTGTCAACGGCCATGAGTTCGTCGAGTTCCCCCCCGGATATTTTCAATCCGGAGAGGTCGAGTTCATTTTTCTCCGGCAGGATTCCTATCGGAGTTTTTCTGCCTTTCGCCACCCCATCGAGCCTTTCGCACATCCATTTGAGGACGCGGGCGTTGTCGCCGAATCCAGGCCAGAGCCATTTGCCGTCGGGGCTCTTCCTGAACCAGTTCACGTAGAATATCTTCGGGGCCCTGGCTCCCAGTTTATCGCCCATATTGAACCAGTGCTGCCAGTAGTCCGCCATGTTGTATCCGCAGAACGGAAGCATCGCGAAGGGATCCCTCCGTATCGCGGACTTCACGTCGAGAGCCGCGGCCGTGGGCTCGGATGCGGCGGTCGCGCCAAGATATACGCCGTGGTCCCAGTCGAACGCTTCCGTGACCAGCGGAACCACTGAAGTTCTCCTGCCGCCAAAGACAAAGATGTCGATCGGGACTCCCTGTGGATCCTCCCAGTCCGGACAGATGACAGGGCACTGTCCGGCCGGGGCGGTGAATCTGGCGTTCGGGTGCGCACCCTTCTCTCCGGACTCGGGGGTCCACTTCCTCCCCTTCCAATCAGTTCCGCCCTTGCACGGAGTCCCCATTCCCTCCCACCAGACATCGTTGTCGTCGGTTACGACGCAGTTCGTGAATATAGTGTTGGCCCTTATGGTTTCCATGGCCACCGGATTGGACTTCACACTTGTTCCCGGGGCGACGCCGAAGAACCCATATTCCGGGTTGATGGCGCGGAGCGAACCGTCCGGGGCTATCTTCATCCAGGCGATGTCGTCGCCTATGCACTCGCATTTCCATCCTGGAATTGTGGGCTGGAGCATTGCAAGGTTGGTTTTTCCGCAGGCGGAGGGAAATGCCGCCGCGATGTGGTATTTTTTCCCCTTCGGGTTTGTGAGGCGGAGAATTAGCATATGCTCCGCCATCCATCCCTCTCTCCTCGCCATGGCGGACGCTATGCGCAGCGCGAGGCATTTCTTGCCAAGGAGGGCGTTTCCGCCGTATCCTGAGCCGTAGCTCCAGATGAGGTTCTCCTCGGGGAAGTGTGAAATGTATTTCTGCTCGATCGGAGCGCATGGCCATTTGCCGTTGTCGCTCTCACCGTCCGCGAGCGGCTTTCCGACCGAATGCAGGCACGGGATGAATTCCCCGTCTTCGCCGAGTGTGTCCAGCACCTTTGTCCCGACCCGTGTCATGATGTGCATGTTCAAGACGACATATGGGGAGTCGGTTATTTCTATTCCAATTTTCGATATGGGCGATCCGATCGGTCCCATGCTGAATGGGATCACGAAGAGCGTCCTGCCTTTCATGCATCCCTTGTAGAGCTTGAGCATGTTTTTCTTCAGTTGTTCCGGGTCAATCCAGTTGTTCGTCGGTCCGGCATCGTCCTTGCTGCGCGATGCGATGTAGGTGCGGTCCTCGACTCTTGCCACGTCCGAGGGATCGGAGCAGAAATGGAAGGAGTTCGGACGCTTCTCCGGGTCGAGTTTTTTTGCCAGTCCGCTGGCGGTAATTTCCTTGAAGAGCGAGTCGTATTCCTCTTTTGATCCGTTGTATACGGCGACTTTGTCGGGCTTGCACAGATCTTCGATCCCGGCCACCCATGCGGCTAGTTTTTTGTTCTTCAACCCATACTTGCTGCTCATATCACTTCCTTGTTTTATGCTGTTATTTGCCATGCCGAGCCATCAAGCCTTTATGAAAATCCCATGGCAATGCCTGCGTCGAGACGGCGCAAACGGCATGCTCTTATCCCTTGAGCTTGCTTATCACCTCGTTTATGTTTGCAAAGAGCTGCTCCAGCCTGTCGAGCGGGACCGACGAGAACGCGAGTCTGAGCAGTCCAGAAAGGACGATTACGCCGGTGCCGTAGTTTGCTATGAGCTCCTTCCTGACCGCCTCGGCGTCGGCTCCTGTTGGCTTCACGCACATGAAATAGCCGGAGTTGAACGGCATGGGAGTGAAATTCCGGGAGTATTCCGGATGCGCCTGGAGTATCTGTCTTATCTTGATGTATCTATTTTTGAGTATCCCGAACTTCTGCGTTTTCTGTGTTTCATATGCGCTGTTCTGGTAGGCCTTTATGAGCATGTTCTGGGCTAGTCCCGAACAGTTTGATATGCTTCCCCTGACCGCTCCGGCCGTCTTCGCCTCGAGAGCCTTGAGCTCGGCTTCGGTCGAGCCTTTGATTCCAAAGGTCATGAATCCGACCCTGAAGCTCCAGACATAGTCCTCCTTGGTCGGGCCGTCGAGTTTCACGGCGAGCAGATTTTCGTGCAGATTAGCGAGAAGTGAGAATAACGATTCGGTGTAGACCCCTTTTTCGTAGACCAGCCCGAAGTAGGCATCGTCGAGTATGACGAGCATCTTTTCGCCGGATTTCGCCAGTCCCAGGAGGCCGTCCCTGATCGCAAAGGCCTCGGCCTCTGTAACGGTGTATCCCGTCGGATTGTTCGGAAAGTTGAGCAGAATTATTTTCTTCCCCGGCTTGGATTTTCCCACCGCCTGGACAAGCCCGTCCACATTGTATCTGCCGCCGGAGAAGGTCTGATACGTGACTATCTTCGCGCCAAATCCATTTCTGAAGATGAGGTCGTAGTTGTCCCAGTTGAGGTCGGACAGGATTATCTCGTCTCCCTCGTCCGCGAAAAGGTAGCCGCAGAGGCTCAGACCATGTGTCAGGGCGCTTGTCACCACAGGCATGCTTATCCCGGCCCCCTTGAGTGACGGGTTCTTCCTGAATATCTGCTCCTTCCAGATTTCGCGCAGCTTCTGGATGCCGAAGCTTGGAGCGTAGAGCAGCGAATTGGAATGGATATTCATCAGCTCCTCGATGCACTCGAGGGAAAGCGGCGAGCCGTCCTCCTCGAAGGCGGTGCCAATGGTCGCGTTGATTTTCGCGCCCCTCGCCTCGGCCGACTGCCCGAGAATGCCATTGAAGGGGAAATAAATCGCCCTGCCCTTTTCAGAGAGCAATCCGAAGGCGCAGTTCGGCGCGGAGTTCATGTCCTTGTTTAGGGATTCGGCAAGCGGCGACATTCCGGTCATCGTCCTTCTCCTTTTTCTACTTTCGAGCGCAGCGCCTGATAGCCCAAATGCGCGACCATGTGGTCTAGAAGTATTATGGCGGCCAGATTTTCCGCCACAGGCCACAGCCTGGCAACAATTGTCGGGTCGCGTCGCGTGATTGCCGCAAGATCCTTGTTCTCGAGAGTGTATTTGTCTATAGTGTGCTGGGGCTTGGCTATCGTCGGGGTGCCTTTCACGGCGAGCCGGACCACTATGTCCTGTCCGGTTGCAAGGCCGCCGGTAATCCCTCCCGCGTTGTTGGAATCGAAAATCACCTTCCCCTTTTCCGAATGCATCTGGTCGTTGCTCTGGGACCCGGTCATCTCCTTCACCTTGAATCCAGCGCCCACTTCGACCCCTTTCACTGCGCCGATTCCGAGCATCCTTCCGAGTTCGGCATCGAGCTTGTCGAATACCGGCTCTCCCAGTCCGGCCGGGGCCCCGAGCGCGACGACTTCGACCAGGCCGCCCACGGAATCCCCTCCTGCGGAAATCTTGGTGCATGCCTTGACCATTTCCTCGGCCGCCGAAACATCCGGGCAGTTCAGCATGTGATGAACCCCGTATTTCCGCCTTATCTCGTCCGCCTTCATCGGCTTTTGCGTGTCTCTTATGGAATCAATCTCCTTCTCTATCTCTGCGAAAATCGCAAGCTTTTCGAGGAAGCGCATGTCGTTGCGGATACGCCCCTTGACGTATATCTGCTGGTAGAATGGATCGTGGTCGCGGCGCATGCGCTTGTAGTCCTCGGAGCTTTTAAACGCCTTCTCGTGCTGGACATCGGGGCATTCCACCCCGGCCAGCTCCTTCACGTAGGCGAAAACTCTGACACCCAGCTTCGCGAGGACACGTTTGGCGACATATCCTGAGGCGACGATGGTGGAGGTGTATCTGCCGGAGAATATGCCGGCGCCTATCGCGTCGTCACAGGGGCCATATTTCATGAACGACGCATAGGAGGCATGCCCCGGACGAGGAGTGCGGTTGGTGTCCTGATACTGCTTGATGTGTATGAAATGCCTGTCGAGATTCGGGATGAGAATCGTCATCGGGGTGCCGTTTGTCAGGAATGCGTTTCCAGCCCCCTCGATCGTGTCGGCGGCATTCACCCCCGTGTAGATTATCGGCAGGTCTGGCTCCTTGCGCGGCGACGAAAGCTCGTCCGCGCCGGGCTTGCGCATGAGCAGATCCCCATATATCTCCTGCTCCGTGATCATCATGCCCGGAGGCACGCCCTGGATGACGCTGGCCAACCCTTCCTGGTAAGACCCCCCGGCCACCGAAACCCGGAAATTTCTTCCTATGGAACAACCTATCATTTCATTGCCCTCCTAGTTCGTTTGGAGCGTCGAAGCGGTGCATCTTCCCGTAGCCAGCATCTACTCAGCCAAGAGGCGGGAAACTACTGTCTAAACCCGGAATATCAAGGCCGAAAACGGATTTTTCAAATTTTTGCATAAAATTGCATTCGGCGCGCGGCGTGCTAGAGTTAGAACCGTTTTTTCCGCTGCTTTGCACACATAAAATACGGAGATCGAAACATGGAAAACGCCGAAACAAGGAAAATCGTGTCCGCCATGCTCGCGGAAGGGGCCGGGCTTTCGGAAATACAAACACGCCTCGCCTCGGAGCATCAAATAAAACTCACCTTCCTCGACCTGAAGCTCATCGTCTCCGAAATAGAAGGCGCAGCCAGCTCGCTGGACAAGAACAGCAAACAGCAGGACAAGAGCGATGATGCCATAAACGGGAAAAAACAGCAGGTCGAACATCTCGACGACGAGGATGCCGGCGCAGTCAACGCCGAAATAATGGACGAGGGCGCGACAGTCGTGGAGATGGACAAGCTCCTCAAGCCGGGAACTGCCATATCGGGCAATGTCAAATTCGCTTCGGGTGCCAAGGCGGACTGGGCGATAGACCATTACGGACGATTCACTTTGCACAATGCCGTCGGCAAGCCGACGCAGGACGACCTCGCCCTCTTCCAGGAGGAATTGAGAAAGAAACTCGGCGGATGAAGGGGACTTCACAATGCGTATAGTAACAGGCGGAGCGGGATTCATCGGCAGCTCACTCGTGTGGAGGCTGAACCAGGACGGGATCGAGGACATCCTGGTCGTGGACCATCTGGGAAGCTCGGAGAAATGGCGCAATCTCCGCGGCCTGAAATTCTCGGACTACCTCGAGAAGGACGAGTTCCGCAGGCTCGTGGCGCAGAACGGGCTGCCGGCAAAAAAAATCAAGACTGTCTTCCACCTCGGCGCATGCTCCTCCACGATGGAGAAGGACGCCTCCTATCTGATGGACAACAACTACCGCTGCAGCATCGAGCTGGCCTCCTTCTGCGCGACCAGGAAAATCAAGTTCATCTACGCCTCCAGCGCGGCGACATACGGCGACGGATCGAGAGGATGGAGCGACGACGAGGACGGCATCGAGAAGCTGCTGCCTCTCAATATCTACGGATACTCGAAGCACGCGTTCGACCTCTGGATGAAGCGCAAAGGACTCCTGAGGAAATCCGCCGGGCTGAAATTCACCAACGTCTTCGGCCCAAACGAATGGCACAAGGGAGAGATGAGAAGCGTTGTATGCAAGGCCTTCGAGCAGATAAGACAGACCGGCAAGCTGAACTTGTTCAAGTCGCACAAAAAGGATTTCAAGGACGGAGAACAGAAGAGGGACTTCCTCTACGTGAAGGATGCGGTCGAGATGTGCATCCACGCGGAAAGAAAAAATATCTGCGGAATATTCAACGTCGGCAGCGGCAGGGCCGAGACATGGAACAACCTCGCCGATGCGATTTTCGCAGCCCTCGGTATGAAGCAAAATATCGAATACATCGAAATGCCTTGCGAAATTCGCGACAAATACCAATACTACTCATGCGCCGAGATGGGCAAGATGAAGGGGACAGGCTACCGCAGGCAGCCCACTCCCCTGAAGGACGCCGTCCGGGAATATGTATCCGAACACCTTGCCAACTCCAGACATCTCGGCGAATAACATCGTCGGACGGTGAATCCTAAAGCGGCATCCAGCCGCAGCAGTCCAAAGATTTATCCGCAAGCGGATTTGCTCCGCAAATCAATTCTTCTTCGCTTCTTTCTTGTCAAACATTGGCAGGACGATGATGGAAATGTCGGAATTGGAGCCGTATCCCTTCCGTCTGTCAGGTGCTCCGCCGGAATTGTCAACTCCGTTGGAGCCGACGCTGTATATGATGATTCCTGTTTTTTTTACTTCCACCGTCTCCTCTTCCTTGGCATCTCCTTCCCCGCTCTGCACTTTTTTCTCTCCGAGCTTGATTTCCCCTTTGAAGATTTTTACTTTTTTCTTGTCGAAGATGTCCATCGGAACTTCTGGGATGAATTCGGGAACGAGCTCTTCGAGTTTTTCCGGCAGACGGCCGTGCTTGTGTTCAAAACTCTTTGACTCAAGAGCGAGAAACAGCAAATCTTTGATTGTCTTCTGGGTGGCTCCTTTGCTATAAAGACTTGTTGCCACGGGGGCAAAAAACATTAACAGACAATTTGTCGCCCCCATCTTTTTTGTTTTTATCATGAATTTCCTTTCAAAATCGCCATAAGCCTTTCTGTCATAATCTATTTGCGAGAGCTTGATCGCCTCGTTCATGTATTCGATGAATCGGATTCTATTTGAATATCCTAGGCCACTGACAACTACAAAAAGCGAAAAGGGTTTGCGAAATCCAATTCCCGTCCACTCATTGAGAATGTCTAGTTCTGGTAAATAAATCATTTCGTATATCTTCTTGTCAGATTCGCCGGTTACGAGAGATCTTTCCGCCATCAACGCATTTTTCGCTGGCTCCTTGAGATCAGGCAATGCACCGAGGATTTCTCTTGTTTTTTCAA
>DYMC01000309.1 GCA_020721745.1 Lentisphaera sp.
GCGCAGAGACCCAGGCCCGCCGATCTGGTTTTCAAGGAAAAGGTGGTGGAGAAATATCTGGCCTCTCTTCCGGAGAATCTCCGCGAGGCCGAGAAGAAGCGCTATGACGTTATAAAGGGGGCGAAGGAGCAGATCATAAGGCTTTTCGAAAGAAACACCATGGACATAAAGGAGTCCATCAAGTTGAAATCCGGCAGGAGCGTGAGCGGGACCATTGCTCTTGCGAACGAGGAGGTTTTCATAATCCGCAAGGGCAAGAAAGGCAAGGGCAAAAGCTACAAATGGGACGATTTGTCCTTCGACGGCTACGCCGAGATCCTCGACCAGTTCGCGCAGAAGAGAATGAAGGTGAAGGTGGCCAACGTCTCGGCGGAGGAATCGAGGAAATATGCGGCGAACGACTATATCCTCCTGACCCTTCTCAGCGACTGGTATGGCGACTACAGGCTATGCAGGGAGTTTGCGAACAAGGCAGTCGGTATCAGGCCCGACATAAAGGACCAGCTCAACGAGCTTATCTTCAAGTAAAGATTGAAATTTCACCCTTTTGGAATATCTTATGACTTGAATACAAAATTCATGGTGCCATGAAATATATAATATTCGCAGATGACGGCAAGGAATACGGCCCGATCGATCCCGAGACGCTCCGCAAGTGGGTGGAAGGCGGCAGGGTGCTTCCGCACACCCAGGTGCGCAATGTGATGATGAAGCGCTGGAACCGCGCCTCCGACCTGGATTTCCTAAAGGAAGCCTTCGACAAGCAGGCAGCAAAGGTCGAAGAGAAGAAGAGCAATATCGAACATGGCATGGATTTCCTCAAGGATCTCTTCGCAAGCAAGAAGAAGAAGCAGCCCAAGGGCACGGCGTTCCGATACGTATTCCTTCCAAATCCAGCATCCATTTCACTCAGGCTGGCCGCCTTCGCGTTCGACATGGTGATAATCCTCCTCTACGCACTTATTCTCTCTCTCTTCTTCGCAATGGCCGTGAAAGCCGAATACAACCCCAACAGCGCCTTCAGCATTCTCTTTATCCTCTTGTTCGTCGGATTCCTGTTCTATCATGCGCTATGCCTCGGGCTCTACGCCCAAACTTTCGGGATGTGGTTCTGGGGAATAATGATAGTCTCGTCCGACACGGACGAAGTCTTTCTCGGGCGCGCCTACCTCCACACGGTGTGCATGGTTCTCTTCGGAATACTGTCCCCCCTGGTCGTCTATCTAAGCCCCGACAAGCGCTCCCTCCACGAATACATCAGCGGGACCCGCATAATCGGAATCGCAGCCAAACCCAAGGCGTGAAAATCCCCGGAAGCAACTCATTCCCGCATCCTGCATCCCGTATCATGTGTCCTCTTTCCCTAGATAATAGAGGTAATTGCAAAACTCCTTTCGCGGGCATGGCAACACGTGATTTCATAC
>DYMC01000310.1 GCA_020721745.1 Lentisphaera sp.
GTGTTCCCGCGCCGGGGTGGACTGCCATGCCTGGAGCCTTGTTTATGATTATTATGCTTTCGTCCTCGAAGATGATGTCAAGGGGGATTGTTTCCCCCTCCGGATCTGGCTCTTTCTTTTCCGGGATTTCGATTTCCAGGCTGCCCGGGGCCTTAATCTTCATTTTGGCTTCTTTTACAATTATTCCGCCAGCTTTGACGGCTCCGGCCTCGATGAGGCGTTTTATTCCGGAGCGCGAGATGTCTGCGAATTTCGCAGCCAGGACAGCGTCGAGCCTCCGTCCTATGTCGGCGTGCGTGCTTGTTGCTGATTTTTTCATCTTCCAGAACTTAATCCCGGAGCGGCTGTAAGTCAATGGAGCGAAAAGAAAATCAATCCTGTCTTGGATAATTCGCCCTGGAGATTATCTTATCGCCCTTGTTGCCGGGACAAAATCTCTTTTTTGGACATTGCATGGACTTTTTATTTTCCGTCCCTGATTTTGCGCAGTTGAGGGATCCCATGTTTTTCTGGGGTCTTGCGGTGCTCTGCGCGTTCTCGATAGGCTTCTCGAAGAATGGCGTGACGGGGGCGGGAGTGCTTGTGATCCCGCTCATGGCCCACATTTTTCCGGCAAAAGCTTCCACAGGAATACTGCTGCCGATGCTTGTCGCCGGGGACTGTGTTGCGATGTGGACCTTCCGCGGGCATGGGGACTGGCGGCATGTCTTCAAGGCGCTGCCCTGGGCGTTCGCGGGAATAATAGCCGGTTGGCTGGCAATGATGTCCCCCGGATTCTCCGGCGAGGCATTCAAGATATTCATAGGGGCGATAGTCGTGTGCGTGCTTGCCCTCGGCGAATGGCTGGCCTGGAGGAGACGAAAGGCGGGCGGAGAGCTGCGAATTTCGCATTCGCCCTCCTCCGTGGCCTTCTTCGGCCTTCTCGGTGGCTTTGCGACGATGACTGCGAACGCCGCGGGGCCGGTATTTGCGATTTATCTTCTCGCGCTTGAGCTTCCGAAGGAGAATTTCATAGGGAGCACCGCGAGAATATTCTTCATCCTCAATCTCGTGAAGATCCCCTTCAGCGCGCAGCTTGGCCTGATAACCCCCGGAACCCTGTCTTTCAATGCGATTCTTCTGCCCTTTCTTCTCGCAGGAGCCTATGCCGGATTCAAGACGGCGAAAATCATCCCGCAGAGGACTTTCAACTCGATAGTCAAGCTCCTCGCCCTGGCCGCGGCGGTCAAGCTCATGCTCTGAACCCGCAAGGCCATGAAATTCAACCGGATATCAAATTTGTTTTACAAAGAGCCAAGAAAGGAAAGAAATATATAAGATGGCGAATCCATCACGGATTCAGGAAAAAGAAATGGTGGCACACCACAGCAACGAACAGAAACACCTTCGCCGAATCATA
>DYMC01000096.1 GCA_020721745.1 Lentisphaera sp.
AATTATCATAAACTTAAGTAAAAAAGCGATTTTCAACTGCTTTTTCTAGGATCAAAGGCCTCGATGCCGTCTCAGTATGTACCAACCACGCGAGCCACGCCGAGATATGCTGCGAAGCCCTGAAAAAGGGGCTGGCCGTGCTCTGCGAGAAACCGATAGCATCGGACAATCGGGGTCTCGACAGAATTCTCGATACGCTCAGGGAGAATCCTGGCTCCATCTTCTCGGGCGTATTCCAGAACCGTTTCAATCCGGTGTTCAAGGCCGTGAAGGAGCTCGTCGGACGCGGGGTGTTCGGGAGAATCGTCACATCGGGGATAATCTGCAACTGCATGAGGACCAAAGAATACTACTCCGCAGATCCCTGGCGCGGGAAATGGGCCACGGAGGGAGGCTCGGTCATGATAAACCAGGCGATCCACTACCTTGATCTCCTGCTCTGGTTCTGCGGTCCGCCGGCCTCGGTCTCCGCGAAATTCGCAAATCTCACGCATCAGGGCGTGATAGAGACCGAGGACTGCGTTGCGGCCTCCATCGAATTCGAATCAGGCGCCCTGGGGACCGCAAGCGCCACATGCTCCAGCTTCAATGGATGGCAGAACGCCATATGGATAAGCGGAACCGATGGATTCGTATTCCTCAACAATGGCAAACCGATCGAAGTTTCTTTCAGAAACCCGGAAGTGACCGAACTCTTTGACAATCTGCGGTCGCAAAAGGACGAGAGCGGGATAGTGGTCGGGAAAGCGCATTACGGCAACCTCCACTTCGCCCAGATTGCGGACTTCGTCAAATGCATTGGAAGCAGATCCGAACCCTTCGTCAACGCAAGTTCCTCGGCCGGGACTGTCCGGGCCGTGATGGCGATCTACGAGTCCCAGCGCAGAGGCGGAGTAAATATTCACTGACCCCTGTTGGTTCAGTGAATATTTACATGGAGCCAATTGCAAAACTCCGGAGTTTTGCAATTGGCTCAAGCTATCTTGCGCCTTCTTATCTTGGAGAGTATCCTTGGCACGTTCTTTGGGTCGAAGAAGGCCGGAAGTTCGCACATGCAGCTTGCCGAGCCGGCCGCAAGACCAGTGGCGAAGCTGTCCGCGATGTCCTTTCCGGCGCATGTCTCCGCAAGCATGACGGCCCCGACGGTGTCGCCGGCGCCGAGTGGATTGACTATGTCCTGCACTGGAGGGATCGAATATTCGTAGCTTCCGGCCCTGCTGAAGAGGAATGCGTTGCCTGCTCCGGCTGTGACCGCGATGCTTTTGACCGGATATTTTTTCATGCATGCCTCTGCTGCCTGCCTTATGTCCTTCCTGCCTCCTATCTGCCTTATCTCTTCGTCGTTGACTTTCAGGATATCTATTCCTGCGGCCAGGGCTCCGTCGGCATACTGCACGGCGTCCATGAACACGGGTATTTTCAGTTTTGCCGCCTCCACCGCCACCTTGGTGTAGAAGTCGAGGCTTATCCCCGAGGGGAAGGTTCCGCATAGTGCGACGACGCATCTCGGCGTGGTCTCGGAGAATATGAGATTGAATATCTCCTTCTCCGCGTTCTTGCCGAGCCCCTCGGAAGGCTCTATGAGCTCGGTCATGTTCTTGTCCGCCAGACAGAGGCAGGTCGTGCATGTCCTGGTCTCCGCGTGGACCAGGACAGACTTATGCTTGAGGCCCTCGGCATCCATTGCGTTCAGAAGGAGCTTGCCGATCTTGCCGCCCGCGAACAGAAACACTTTTGCATTCGATCCGTTGTTCCATATCTTCACCGCCCGGCAGAAGTTGACCCCCTTGCCGGCTGCGCAGTATGACACGGAGTTGGCCCTGTTCACCCGGTTTTTCTCGAAGGTCGAAAATTTCAGTGTTTTCTGCCAGGCAGGATTCAGCCCGACAGCCAATATCGTTTTTCTTATCGAAACATTCATTTTCTAGCTTCCTGATGTTTGTTTTTCTCGATCCACTCGCCCTCGTGCCAGATTATGCCGAAATCAGAACGCATGTCGCGGTTCTGTATTCTCTTGTAGAAAGCCTCGAACTGTTTCAGCGCCCACAGCAACGGGAAATACGAGGCCACTGAAAGCCCGCCCGGCGTTATCTTTTTGCCCCCCCTTTTTTCGGCCGTGAATATCTGATTCGCCATCGCAAGCTTGCATAGGACAGCGATGAAGATGAAATAGGGGCCGGGAAGTTTCCCGAGCTCCTTGTGGAAACAAAGCATTCTAGATTCGTCAAAGTCTTCGGAAACGGTACCCATCCCCTTCGAGGCTGTTATCAGCGAATGGAACCTGTAGATTCCAACGGGATTGATCCTCACATCCTCGCCGTCGCCGGCAAGCTCCACTCCGCCGTCCTCGCCGGACGTGGTGGATCCGACGAACTCCACCTTCACTTCCTTCTTCGACTGCAGATAGGGCTTCACCAGATTCTCGGCTATCAACGACGAGATTCCGGACTTATTGGCCTCCACGGCGACCGATGCAAGCTCCTTCTCGAAGTCTTTCTTGGATATCTTCCGGGAATCCAAGGATGAAACCGTCCTGGCAACCCTGTCCCATAAATCAGATATTGATCCGCGTTTTTTTCTCTTGCTCATCTTTCCGCTCAGATGCCACGGAAACCGCGGCATCGCCCAAAATAATAAGGTAAATTCGGCTGAAAACAGTCAACGCAATTCTTTTAATATAATTCGTATATCGCCTAAAATCAACCCGAATCCGGATATTTCTTCGCAATTTCATTTGCGGGAGCCCAACCGCAAAAAAAAATCGGGGGCTTGACACCCCCGATCGCCATTCAAGTTCAAGCTCGGATCATTCTTCCATATCAACAGCTCCGGTGCCAGCATCCATAGTCCCGCTGACCGCGTCGGCGATGCCAAGCTCCTGCATGAAATATTCCCAGCTATATCCCGTCCTGTTGATTATTGTCTTGAATATCTTGTCCAAGCCCTGCTTCTTGTCTACGAGATAGAGCCAGTTCACGATAAGCCTCTTCTGGGAAGCCTCCTTGTTGGTCAACTGGCTGGCCGGCTTCTTGAGTATGTCGGAGAAATGCCTGGTGATGCCGCCGACCGTCCCCTGCGCCTCGCTGGTTATCAAGCCATGGCTGTAGTCTATCTCCTCGGTTATCTCCTTCACCATTATCTTGGCCAGCTCCTTCGTCGCGTTCTCGTCGGACAAGGCCTCCGCCGCCAACTTGACCTCGTCGGCGTTGTCCCTTATTATCCGATGGAACTGCGGGAAGAGGTCGGTCTTAATCTGCGAGATCATGGAGCCGGAATACTCGTCCACCACCTCCTTCGCCTTCTGCTCGATGGTCGGGATCTGGTCATAGATCAACGCGACCATGGAGTCGGCAAGCCCCTCCGCCTGGCTGTCAACCAGATCGTCAAGCATCTTCGGGACATTTGACAACTGCTCCGAAACTAGATTCTTGGCTATCGCCGAGATGCTGTCGTTCTTGACCCCGGTCCTTATCTTGACATAAAGTACCGTCGTGTAGACGAACACGAAGACGGCGAGAAGAACATACACTATGGATACGAGCTTGCTCGATGAGACGACGCTGTTCTTCCGAGCCTCGGCATCCTTGAGCAGCGAATCTATCTTGTTGACAATATTGTCGTTCATTTCGAACCTCCTTCTTGCGTTTTCTCTCCCCTCGGCGGATTCACTTCGTATATGGCAAGTTCGAGCAGCGCCTCGGCAAGCTCAAGCTTGACATCATCAAGCTCCTTCTCGGACAATGCCTTGTATTCGGGAGTCTCCCTGTAGCCAGCTATCACCTTGTCGAGATCGTCAAACATGCTCGACAAATCCACCATACTCCTCTCCAGTTCGTCCGTTATGTCCTCTATGAAGACATATTGTGCAGCCGCAAGTGTCTCCTGGAGCCTCTCGGGTGTCACTTGGGGGAACTTCTTGAGAAGGTCGGTCTCGATGTCCTTCATGGACTCCTCGAGAGCCTTCGTCAGCTCCTCCTTGAGATGCGTCTCGACATAGTCCTTCATATTTCCGAGGAAGGTCTGCCCCTTGTCCTTCAGCATCGGCAGTTCCTTCTTGAAGCGGGCGATGAATATCTCGGTCACCTTCGGAACCGTCTCGTTCATGATCTTCTTTTCGATGATCTTTATCTCAGGCCCCTGCATGATATCCTTCATGTCGGCGACAACCTGCTCCTTGAGCTTCTCCATGTTGCTCGCGCTGGTGAAGGACTTGTATATCCCCCAGAGATTCCATGCGAAGGCTCCGAACGCCACCAGTATGACCAGAACGGACAGCCTGGCTATCATTGCACCCTGCCTTCTTGCGTTCTCGGTCTCCTTCAGAAGGGACTCGAGACGCTCGATCTTGGCCAGAACGTCGTCGTTTCCAGCATCTCCTTTCTTCATGTTTTCAGTCATTTCCCCCCCTTTTTTGCTTTTTCAACTGGCAGTTAAGGTAGCTCCATGCTGGGAAAAAATCAAATCGTTTCCCATTAATTTTAATCCTTCATTTGCCCGCTCCCGGCATCCTCCCGCCGGAGGGTGAGGGAATTCCGACCGAGCCTGCAAATGTTGAACAAGGCCAGCGGCAGCAGCTTGGCGCAGCCCCGCTGCCTGATTGCCAGTTCCCCGCATTCCACCGAGACTCCGCTCCCGAATATATCCAGAAGAAGATTCGCCGGCATCAGAGACGACGCCTCGACGTTGTATATCGTCAGCACAATGAATAGCGGATTGTCGGTCAGCATTTTGGAGCATGCATCCAGAAGCTCCCTCAGTGATTCTTCCAGCTTCCATATCTCGCCCTTCGGCCCCCTTCCGAACGCCGGCGGATCGAGAATGACCGCGTCATAGCGGCTCCCCCTGCGAATTTCGCGCCGCACGTATTTGAGCGCATCGTCCAATATCCACCGCACCGGCTTCGACGCCATGCCGGAAATCTCCAGATTTCTCCTCGCCCAGGACAGCGACGGGCTCGATGCGTCCACGTGGGTGACCGAGAATCCTGCGGAAAGCGCGGCAAGCGTCGCCGCGCCGGTGTATCCAAAAAGACTCAGAAGCCTTCTTCCTTCCGCCTTCCCGGCGAATCCTGAAATGAATCTCCAATGCGGCTCCTGTTCGGGGAATACTCCGACATGCTTGGAATTGTCATTCAGCCGGAGCTCCATCGAAAAAGTTCCCAGACCCATGCGCCACTCCCTCGCGACAGCATTCCTCAGCAGCCAGCGTCCGCTTTTCGCATCGAACACCGCGTCCGCGGAGGACCAGTCCCTCTCTGGAAGCTTCCTTTTCCACCAGGCCTTCGGCTCGGGACGCACGAGCCTGACCCCGGCAAATTCCTCCAGCTTCGTCCCGCGCCCGCTGTCAAGCAGGGCGTATCCGGGGCATTCCCCGCTTTTCACGACTATCTCGTTCTGCGGATTTCTCAACGTGTCACCCGTTCAGATTGATTTTCTTTCCGCAACGAGGACAGCTCACGGTGTCGCCGATGAATCCGGGGGGGACCTTCACCCTCAGACCGCATCCGCAGTCGAAGAACCTGAATTTTGCGGCTTTCATCACAATGTCGTTGGCTTCGTGAGTCCTGCGTTTCACGCCCCCCTCCTCCTTCCCGCCAATTCCACGAAGCTTCAACTGCCCCTCGCCGGGCCCGTCCGACGCGGAAAGAACATCCTCGCCCTTCAGATCCCTGAACGCCTTGTTGTAGTCGGCAAGCCCCCCGCCAGCCATGGAACGCAATATCTTTATCCTCTCTTCGGCGGGCGGATGGGTGCTGAACAAGGAGGAAAAGGAATTTCCGTCAAGCCCGACGGGAGGGATTATGTACATCGGCGCAGTCACGCGGTTCGCGGACTCGAGCGGGATCGAAGCCCTCGCGCTTATCTTCTCGAGCGCAGATGCCAGACCCTCAGGGTAGCGGGTGAAGACCGCGGACGATGCGTCCGCCAGATATTCCCGGCTCCTCGAACAGGCAAAATATATCATCTGCGCCAGCAGCGGCGCCACTATCGCGAGAACTATTCCGAGAAGGAATATTATTATCTGTATCTGGCTCCCTCCGTCGCGCGAGGACCTCGAACGGCGCCCGCCCCCGAGGTTCCCGTAGAACAATGTCCTCGAGAACATATCGGCCAATATCACTATCGTCCCGAGCATCACGCCCATCACCGTCAGGAATTTTGTGTCCTCGTTCCTTATGTGCCCGATCTCGTGGGCGACCACAGCCTGCAGCTCGTCCCGGCTCAGCATCGAGAGAAGACCGCTGGTCACCGCCACCGCGCAGTTCCCGGGAGATCCGACTGCGAAGGCGTTCGGGGCCTTGCTCTCGACAATATAGACCTTCGGAAGGCTCGGCAGCGCCGCCGCTATCTTCATCTCCTCCACTATGTTGTAAAGTTGCGGAGCGTCCTCGTGCGCCACCTCCCTGGCGCCGGAAAACGCCAGGAGAATGTTCTTCCCCTCGGCAAAGGCTACCATTGTGAGGAAGAACCATATCACTCCAGCGAAAGCCACTCCCATCAGCGCCCCGGAGGCGCCACGGGCCAGCGCCGCCCCGAAGACAGCGCCAAGCAGCAGCAGAACAGCTCCCATCGCGACGACCAGAAACGCCGACCTTATCTTGTTCCTCTGTATGGCATCCCACATCTCTGGTCACCGTCCATAGAATTCGGTTATGTCGAAGTAGAACCTCTCCTTCTTCCCGCCCTTGACGAATATCTCCAGACAATCGAAAAACCTTCCGCTTTCGCTCTTCAAGAGGTTCTGCCCCGAAAGGATGAAACCGGGGCGCAGCTTCTCAAGATACATCCTCTCCGCCTGCGCCCCCTGCATCGCGTTCAAAGCCCCTTTTATGATAATCGCGTCCGAGGGGGAGCCGCCGCTCCCGCCGTAAAGAGCCACATTCCTGTATTTCACCAGCTCGCGGTAGCCCTCCGGCAGCTCGACCTCCCTTGGCCCCTCGAAGATGCCGCATGCGCACAGCAGCAGGACGTTTGCGAAAATCGCAAGCGAAAATCCAGCAAAACTCAAACTCCACTTTTTCATGGGACAGCTCCAGATACTTCCTGTAGAATCCGCTAATATACTCCACTTTCCCGCAAAAATCTTATCCCGATTGATTTTTCCCGCACCTTCGATATAGTTCACAGCAGCAAAAAAAAGCCAACGGAGACAATCGAGCAATGAGCAAACTCAGAGTCAGATTCGCACCCTCCCCCACCGGAAACGTCCATATCGGAAACATAAGAGTCGCCATATTCAACTGGCTCTTCGCAAGGAACCAGAACGGAGAATTCCTCCTCCGGGTGGAGGACACCGACCGCGAACGCTCGACGGAATCCGCCGTGGAGGCCCTCCTCGATGTCATGGACTGGCTCGGGCTCGACCACGACGGGGAAATTCTATATCAGTCCAGCCGACTCGACGACCATCGCGCCGCCGCCGAATCCCTCGTGAATTCGGGATGCGCCATAAGAAAGCATTCAAAAGATTCCGGCGGCCAGCCTGTCATATTCCTCCTCCCATACGAATGCTCAAAAATCCCTTTCGTCAGGACGAAGGGCGAAGCCGGCCTCGCCGCCGCCCCAGGAAAGGAAATCTCGATCACGCGCAGCGGAGCTAAGTTCAGCTGCATCGAAAATGGAAAGGAGATCGAGAAAAGCTGCTCCCTCGCCGGACTATACAGGCTCAGGATACTCGGACGCGACGGGGAGACGCTCTTCGACCTAGACAAGCGCATCGCCTCGATGAGCCCCGCAGACGAGATAAAAATCAGCGGCGCGCAAAGAATCGAATACGTTTCCCGCGAGGTCTTCTATCACGACCATGTGAAGGGCGAACTCGCAAAACCCCTCGACAGCATGAAGGACTTCGTGATAGTCAGAAGCGACGGCTCCCCCGTGTTCCACCTCGCGAACGTATGCGACGACATCGCCCAGGATATCAACTTCATCGTCCGGGGCGACGACCACGTGGAGAACACATTCAGGCATGTCTTCCTATTCCACGCCCTCGGACACCAGCCCCCGCGATACGCGCACCTGCCCATGATCGTGAACCAGGCCGGAAAGCCATACAGCAAGCGCGACGGCGACGCCTACGTGGGCGATTTCAGAAAAAAGGGATTCCTGCCTCAGGCCTTGTTCAACCACCTCGCGCTGCTCGGATGGTCTCCCGGAGACGACAGGGAGAAGATGGGGAGGGATGAAATGGCGGGGGCCTTCTCGCTCGAAAGGGTCAAGAGCTCCCCGGGAAAGTTCGACATCCAGAAGCTCATCAGCATGAACGGGCTCTACATCGCGGAAATGCCGCCGGATGCGTTCGCGAAACTCGCAATCGAATTCACCTCGGAATGGCCTGAAGGAAAACCCTCCCCGGATGAATTTGCGAAAATCGCAGCCCTCATGCAGTCAAGGACCAAGACGCTCGCACAGGCCGCCGAATGGAAGTATTTCTTCCACGCCCCGCATGAAATCAACCCGAAAGACCTGGAAAAGGCCCTCTCCAGGCCGGGAAGCAGGGATGCCCTCCTCTCATTCGCAGGCTCCCTCGCCACTCTCGATGTCTCGGACAAAGCCATCATCGAAGCGCAAATCAGGGCTTCCGAAGGATCCTCCGGCCTCCAGAAAGGCGGCCTCAACCCCGCACTCAGACTCCTTCTCACAGGAGCCAAAAGCGGCCCCCCGATCGAAGACATAATCCATATCCTCGGCGCGGAGAAATCGGCGGAAAGAATAAAACCAAGGCGGCCTGTGGCCGCAACCAAAAAGAATGACCACAGAGCCGCAGAGTTTTTGAATAAATATAGCTGATTTTTCTTGAAATATAAGCGAATCTGCTGGAAAATAAAAGGATTTCAAGAAAATTGTCCCCCAATATGCGTCGGCTCTCAAGTCATATGCAATGGATACGGCCACAAAAAACGGTCGGCCATACCTGAATCTGAATTCAGGCTCCGTCAGGAAGGAGGACATGGCAAGGGAAATTGCAGCGAGGGACGGAGTGGAAAATGGGCTGGTCTGTGTTTTTTCCTCACTGGAGGCCTGCAACAGCTTCAAGGTGGTCTACGGGGACGGACAACCCGAGATAAGGAACGCAATGCGTAAATGCCTGTGCCTTTGCCGCCAACAGCCGTTATCTTGATGCTCTGGCCGTGCAGGAGGATCCGCGTCC
>DYMC01000311.1 GCA_020721745.1 Lentisphaera sp.
AAGAGTGGTCGGGATGGCGAGATTCGAACTCGCGACCTTTTGACCCCCAGTCAAACGCGCTAACCAAGCTGCGCTACATCCCGAAAAGGCCACCAATATACACCACGGCATCGTCCTTTCAACGCAATACTCAAATTTTGAGCGGAGTAATGTCAAAACGTCAGACTCGCCTTGTCGGGCAAAACAATGCCCGGATGCCATACGGAACCGGGACTTCAAAAATTCTCAACTTGCCATAGGCAAAACCGCATATCTCTCCAGAGAAGGGTAGGCAGCCCTCCCGAGTTCACATAGGGCGGTCATCAGGACACGGCGCAGCGCGTAGCGCGAAGACGGTTCCTGGCCACAAAAGTAGGGCGGTCATTCCTGGCCGCCAAGGCTAGGGCGCATTCAGAGTTTACCCCGATTCTAATGATATCGGGGTAACGCGCCGTTGGCGAACGGCGCGAGGCCGCCGTCTCCCCCGGGCGATGCCCCGTGCCAACGGTATGGCGCACATTCCACCCTTGAAAGAGTTTTGCAATTGGCTCGACTCAAAAATATTTTTGAAATTCATTTGATTTTTTTCCAGCAGGCAATAGATTTGGTACCTAATTTCCTAGAATTGAAACCAAATTTCAAAAAGAACCAAGGGGAGAGCATCATGAAGAAAATCGGCGCCATCATAGCGGCGGCTTTCATTTTGACCGCTGGAGCAAGCACGCAAGCGGCGGATTCCGTCTACGAGGGAGTCGTCTTCTACATCCCGCACAGGATCATAGATGCCGTGGACGTATTCTCCATGACACTCGGTTTCGGCCCAACCGCCAGGCTGAAGGTATTCGCCACTCGAGACTTCGCTTTCGGCGCCGGAATCGGAGTGGATGCCGCCCTCGTGAAGCAGATAAACAGGCAGTATGGCGCCGGGCTCGAGTCCGGATGGGACACCAGCTTCGCGATGATCTCCGCTGAACACAGCCAGCGCGAAAGCTCCGTCGGCAGCGTAAAGGACTTCTACTACTATTCGACCGGAACCCCATCCCCTAGCGAAAACGTCTACAAGTTCTATGATGGCGCCAGAGACTTCTGGTCCCTCGGAGTAGAGGCGGGCGTGGGACTCGTCGAGTTCACATTCGAACTGCACCCCGTCGAAATAGCCGACTTCATCACAGGCTGGGTCTTTATAGACATCAAGGACGACGACTTCAGCGTGGAAGACATTTCCTTCTGAACAAATCGGAAACGACAAAAAAAAGGCGCCGGAAGGCGCCTTTTTTTTTGATCTCCTACTCCCTGGCCACCGATACCATGGCCAGATACTTCTCGTCCGGAACGTAGTCGGGGATGCTGTTCCCGGAACCTAGTGTCCTGCGTCGCAAATACGTTGAATAAAATTATGCCTATTTTTGATGAG
>DYMC01000097.1 GCA_020721745.1 Lentisphaera sp.
GAAGGCTTCGTTGTATTTCATCAGTTCGCAGTAGATGAAGTCCCCGCCGCCTTGCCAGTTGACGGACTTGGAGATGCCGCCCTGCTCGCCTTTTAGAACATTTTCAAGACGAATAACACTATCGTTGTCTCCATAGTTAAGTTGTTCAATGCCTATAAATTGCCGCCCTAATTTATGAGTAACTGCTCCTGTTGTCCCGCTTCCAAAACAAAAGTCTAAAACCAAATCACGGGGCATTGTTGTCACTTCAATAATTCTTTTGAGCAAAAATTCAGGCTTTTTGCCACGCTTAAACTCTATACCACCTTCTCTTGCCATTCCTTCAATCGGAACATCGTCCCAAATATCAGTAATAACAGTTCCAGGAAGTAGTTCACCATCAATGTTAGCCAATCTTTCTTTATAGAAAATTACCCTCTCGCCGCCAATGAACATATAATCCATGTCGTCATTGGGATGTCTAATAATTTTGTCTTTATGATTTTTAGATTTTTCAATAGTGGCACGGCGTTTATTCAATGCGCCACCCGTTACGGACGCCGTACGAAAAACGCGCTCTGCGTTATCAAGAGCAAATTTTCCAACTTCACCCATAAATCTTTCGGCGCCCAACTCTTTTACTGCTGTTTTTTTATCGTAAAATCCTAGTTCTCTTGCGACAACATCCCCAATTTCTTTCCATTTCCAATTTTTTTCAGGAATGGTAATGTCGTCAAAAATGAAATGATATGCTGGGTCGTAATCGCGCTCAATGTACAAATTTGTGAGAGAGAATGATGGTTTATCTTTTGCATACAGAAGAATGTAACCTGCCTGTTTGAATAATTGATTGGATGTACTCTTAAATCCAAAAGGGCTATTTGTGGAGAAGATAATCTGGTTCACGTAATTCGATGGCTCAAAAACATCATCAAGCAAAACCTTTGCGTAGGCTATTTCTTTGTCATCCAATTGAACAAAAATACAACCATCTTTACTTAAAAGTTGGCGGGCAATTTCCAATCGGTTTTTCATAAAAGTCAACCATGTCGAATGATTGAAATTATCGTTATAACCGAACGAATCACTACCTGTATTGTATGGCGGGTCAATGTAAATCAACTTCACCTGCCCGCGAAACTGCGTTTTGAGTGTGTGCAGGGCCAGCAGGTTGTTGCCTTTGATAATCAGATTTTCCCGAATGACGCCGTTCTCATCGCGCTTGAAGCCCGTCACCTTCTCTTTGCCCTTTGCCGTGTAGCGCACAAAGTTGGTCAACACTTTCGGGTCGAGCAGGCGGTTGATTTCATCCTGCGCCAGCACTTCGTTGAAGAAAATCTCCTTGCGCTTCTCTTCTTCCTTGGTCTGCCCGCCTTCCAGCACGCAATCCTTGTAAGGCCAAACCAATGCCACGTCACCGCGCTCACGGAGGTATTTATCGCCAATCGTCAGGCCAATTCGATTGCGAAAGCGGGTATAGGAGTTGTCCAGAAAATTCTTTTGCGAGATGTAGTCAATGAAGGTGTTGATATTGAAAATCCAATGCCCTTCGATTTCATCAAAAAACTTGTCTTTGATTTCCTTGTCTGAGAGGAGCAACTTCACCAGGTCGCGGTCAATCTTCCAGGCGCGGTCTTGCACGGCGGCGAGGACGAGTTCGCCTTCATCGTCCACGAAGCGGGGATCGGTTTTGAAAAGGTTGGTAAGTTTGGTGTTGAATGACATCTATTACTCCTGTGTTTCGTTGAAATTTCGGTTGAGTGAAGCGGCATAACAAGTTATTAAATAGTTTCTGTTTATCTCCGGGTAATATTTACCGGTGCATGTGATAAATCAATTGGGAAATGGCGTTCAATCCTCTTCCGGTTCTATGAATTCGATGTCTATCTCGGCGGAGACGGACTGTCCGAGTATCTCGAGGTTGACAGCGACGATGGCCTTGTTCTTTCTCTTGGAGACTATTCCGGAGAAGCCCTGGAGGGGGCCGCCGCTGATCTTTATCCTGGTGCCAACGACGATTTCGGGTTTAACGAGTATCTCGAAGTCGTCCGAGTTCAGCTCGAGTGTCTTGATGGCGCCGAGCTCCTCGATGAGGACTTTCTCGCTGACACTGTCCATCTTGAGCTTGTGGACGACGCAGTTGGAGTTGACGATGCGGCGGAAGCTGTCGTCGTCGAGCGCGCAGAATGCGTATCCCGAAAACATCGGCAGGTAGAAGACGAGGTTTTCGCGTTTCTGTCTTTTCGCGCTTCTGACGAGCGGCAGGTAGTATGGGATATTGTTTCCGTGGCAGAACGCGGCGAGTTTCTTTTCGCACCTGGGCTTGGTCTTGACGGGGGTCCAGCAATGTCCCTCGATGGTGGCTATTTCGATGTTGTTCAGTATTTCGTGCATGGTTTCCCGCTCCTCTAGGCCAGGAATGCGATTCTGGATATTTTCGGGAATTCGGTGCGGTGCGTCTTGCGGAGTTCGTCGAGGAGCTTCCCCAGCATCTCCCTGCTTCTCATCTTGAGCTCCATGAGGGAGCAGCTGTCGTGGACCTTTACCATGAGGGCATTCTCCTTGATGTAGTATGCGAACGCGCTGCGTGAATATTCCTGCGGGACTATCTTGCCCCATGCGATTCGGACCTTCTCGAACTCGACCGCCTCCGGCGAGCTGTCCCTCTCGATGATTCGCTCGATGAGTTCCTGGACTGGCTGCGGCTGTCCCGTGAGGGAGCCTATAATTCTGGATGCCTTTCGCCTCCCATGCCATTCGTTGAGTACGCCGCAGAGAGGCTCGCTATGGCGCCAATATTTGTTCTTCGTGTCTATTAGTTTTGTCTTCATCTCGGACTGCGTGGTGGATATGCGGAGCATGTTCCTGCGGGATTCATCCCGTTCAAGGTTTGAAGCCCATGGCCCGGACTGGCAGGAAGAGAATATCAAAGACCATGAGGAATGGAGCCTCGAATCCGCTGATCACATGGTTTATTCCCGGGCCCAGGAATCCAAAGGGCGCGCCAACAGTGCATTCTATGGTCCCGAGCGGAAGCAGGAATATGGAGAGCATGTCCTTGCCTATCTCTATGAAGCCGGGGACTGAGTTGACCAGCCCCCTTATGGCGTATCCTGCGGCCGCCTCCGCCACCGGCATCGCGTATGGAGCGAGCAGGGACATGGTGACGGGGTCTATGGCCTCCGCCTCCGGCTGGAACAGCGACGTGAGGCAGACTGCAACGGCAAATAGAAGTATGAACTTTTTCATGATGGGGTTTAATCTATCGCCGGGGAGAAAAAAAACAAGCCGGAATTCCGCTTCTTATTTTTCACAAGGAGGCAACGGAGGAAAGGAAGGAAAATCTAATCGGACTACGAAAGACGCGAAAATCGCGGAAGATGATATTTGCCTTCAGCGTTTGCGCGGCATGCCATGGCGTAGCACAAGGCGGAGACAGGTCTCCGCGCAAACATCTTTGCGCCGGGACGGCGCAAAGTCTTGAGGGCGGGATCGGCATCACCCGTCCCGTGGGCTCCCCTCGATTATCCTCTCCGCGAGCGAGTTCCACATGAGCAGGCCGCGGGGGGTGGAGCTTGCCGAGCTTCCGTCGTAGGCTATCAGTCCGTCTTCCGCCAGCGACGAGAGGACATCGTCCCATCCCTTCATGTCCAATCCGCTCCGTTCCTCAAATTTTTCCCTTGTCCACGCCATTGTCGTCCTGAATCCGAAGGCGAGGATTTCCGCGGCTCTTTTTTCCCTTGGGATGATGTCGTATTCGGGTTCGGCTCCGCGGAGCCACCCTGCGAAATTCGCAGGTTCTGTCCAGCGTTTCTCCCCGTCGAAGGAGCACGCCGCGGGGCCGAGCCCCAGATACCTGTCGCCAAACCATATCTCCAGATTGTGCACGCACTCGAATCCCTTTTTGGCGAAGTTGGATACCTCGTATCTTGAAAATCCATGTCCCGACATCGCCTTGTCGTCGGCGTTCCACATCATGAGTTCATCTTCCTCGTCCGTCGTCATCGCCGTCTGCGCCAGACGCGTTCCCTCTTCGATCGTGAGCGAGTATGACGATATATGCTTTGCTCCGGCCCGCACCGCCTTCCCGATGTCGGCGACATGCCCGTCGAGGCTCTGCCCCGGTATCGAATTTATCAGGTCGCAGGAGATGTTTTCGAAGCCTGCTCCACGCGCCAGTTCGAATGCGCGGGCTATTTCCTCGTCGCTGGCGCGGCGGCCAAGCGTCATCCTGACATCCTTCTCGAAACTCTGCACTCCCAGACTGAGACGGTTCGCGAAATTCGCAAGGATTCCGGCCTTCTCCGCGTTGAGGGTCTCGGGGTTGCATTCGATGCTTATCTCGCATCCGGACGAGAGATTGAAGCTCTTGCGGATATGGGTGAAGAGTCTCTCCAGGCATCCAGCGGACAGCGCCGTCGGGGTGCCGCCGCCGAGATAGACGCTCCGAAGCTTGCCGCAGAGCTGCCTCTTCCTGTCAATGTCTTCCGCGATTTTCGCAATCCATTCCAGTTCCGCCTCCCTCTCCCACGGGATCGAATAGAACGCGCAGTAGCCGCATTTCCCAGAAAGACAGAACGGGGCATGGATGTAGAGGCGCTCCATCACTTCCATTCCTTTTCGAAATTGAACGTGGATGCCGCAGTGTCATCGCCGGAGGCTGGAGTTTCGCGGAATCCAGAACATCCTTCGATCTGCGGCAGCCTCAGCACTTCGGGGGAAAGCAGTATTGAAAGGCCTTCCTTCGTCCTGCGGACTGGAAATCTCCGCCCGCGAATTTCGCAGAAATCGCCTTCGACCACACCCCTGGTGTAGAACAGCGGTATGCGGCCCTCCAGATATATCTCCATGTTGACCGGACTCTTTGAAACCAGTTTTTCCACTTCGATCCTCTCAAGCTCGACCCAAGCCTGCACCGCCGAGGCGCCGAGGCTGCGAAATTCGCAGGCGGCCAGAGAATTCGCGCACTGCAACGGGAAGGATGCTGTCACCTCCACGCCTTCTAGCCCTTTCAGCAGGTCGAAATGCGCAAGGGAGGCGACGCGGAATCTCCGGAAGCCGTTGCGGAATGCCGTCTTTATCTCCCCTGACAGAGAGGAGAGCCCGCCCTCTGGACAGAAGCTCGGGAGACTGAATTCACCGCCCCCCTTATGCGCTGGAGCCACGCCTTTCACATCTCCACCCAGCCTTCCATGGAATTCGAGGAATCCCGACAATCCCTCCTCGCAGAGCTTCGATCTTGGATTCTCCGGCGCGATGTTTGCGGCAACCCAGTTCCAGAAATCCCTGCGCAGCTGCTTCAACCCGCTTATCGGCGTGAAATAGTCGCCGTCAATCGAAACCTCGATGCCCCCGGCGGCAAACTTGTCGGATGCGGATTCCGAGAAAAGCTTCCTCAGAGACTCGGCATCCAGCGGGCGCGATTTCGCGGCCTGGAAGGCGTGTGGAACACTCCACTCCAAGGCAGGGGCCAGAATATCCACCCTCAGGGAATCGCGCGAGACCTGGATCTTGAAATCAATTTTCGCCCTCGGCGACAGCGGCAGCCCTGCGAATTTCGCAGGGGCCGCCCCTGTGCTCTCGCCTATCTTGTATATCGCGTCGCCGTTCTCGACATCGCGGTCGCAGGGGATGAAGGCAAGAGCGCCACGGACGGATTTGACATCCTTCCGTTCCTGGATTATGCGCTTGATGGTGAACGACGTGGCCGATGCCCCGCTCTCTCTCTGCACCCGGACCTTGTCCCCGAGATGAAGCCTCCCGGATACCCACGCGAAGAAGCCGCCCCTGTCGGTCCTTCTCACTTCGCCGCACTTGATCCCGCTCGATCCGCTCCGTCCGGGATTTATCAGATCCTTGAAATCGCTCCTGAAACCCGCCACGAAGTCCCTTCCGCAGCCGAGCGACAGCCTGCGCCGGGCCTCCTTCAGGGCCGACGCATGATCATTCTCGGGAGAGTCGAGAAGCAGCCTGTAGGCGGAGACGACGTTCGATATGTAGTCGGTCGGGCGCAGGCGCCCCTCGATCTTGAATGATGCTATCTTCATCCGCCTCAGCGCGAATATCGCGTCGGCCATGCACAGATCCCGCGTCGAAAGGGGATATACGCCTCCATCTTCGCAGGATGGCAGCCTGCACGCCTGCTTGCATCTGCCCCGGTTCCCGCTGAATCCGCCCATCCAGGACGACAGCAGGCACTGCCCCGACAGCGAGCAGCACATCGCCCCATGGATGAATATCTCTGTCTCGACTGGAGACCCGGCGCTTATGTCCCTGATCTCGCCTATTGTCAGCTGCCGCTCCAGTATCACCCTGCTCAGCCCCATCCGGGCTGCGACTTTCGCGGACGAACTGTTGTGCACCGCCATCTGCGTCGAGGCGTGCATGGGGAGAAATGGAAAGTATTCCCGGACGATCCGGACTATCCCGATGTCCTGGACAATCAGCGCGTCCGCGCCAAGTTCTGCGATTTTCGCAATCATCCTAGCCGCGTCGGGAATCTCGGATTCCTTCACGAGAGTGTTGAAGGCGACGTATGCTTTTTTCCCGCGTTCGTGGGCGTAGGTCAGGAGCCTCGACAGGTCGTCGAAACTGAAGTTCTCCGCACGGTCGCGTGCGCTGAATCTCTTCAAGCCGCAATACACGGCGTCTGCGCCGCTTTCGAAAGCGACGATTCCTGCGGGGAGGTTCCCTGCCGGGGCAAGAAGTTCAGGCGACTTCATGGTTGATTTCCGGGTTCATCCTAATAGCCGAATTATAAAAGCTTTAAATGATAAAACATATTTTCAACTGCGGCCATTAGGCTCATGCATCACCCCCAACAATATGCGCCCGGACTGTTTTTTCAAACCCGCGGACGGCGGAGGAGGCTTGCAAGGTAAATATTCACTGAACCCCGTCATTCTTGAGACGTTGCGAAGCTCACGTCTTCAGTGAATATTTACTTGAACAAAATGCAAAAACAATATTTTATCGTGTCAGGAGTAAAGTGTTTCAACTGTTTCAAACTGTTTTTGCATTTTGTATATGTAGGAGTTCAGTAAAATGACGGGGTTTACTGAACTCCTACCTTGCAAGGGACCAGAGCGGGGCTTATATTTGAAGGATGAGCTGATTTCAGAACTCCGCATTCGGGGTAAATCCGTTGGAGTTCACAACTTTAGTTGTGTCTTGTTATCAACAAGATACACATCTTAAACTGTGTGCTCCGACGTCGAAATCAGCTCGTCGAGGCAATTTTGAAATTGCCTCGGGGGATGATTTCAAATCCAGGGAATATATCCAAGATGAAGAAGCTGTTTGCGGACACGGACCTGCTCAAGCTCCAGTTCCAGAAGTCTCTCCTCGGGAGCGGTGGAATCCCCGCTTTCATCAGGAACGAGAATGCGGCAATGCTCAGATACCTGCTCCCGCTCCAGGAGACCACTCCGGAGCTATGGATAGCAAACGACGAAGACCTGGAAAAAGCTCTTGCATTGCTCAACGCCCCGCCAGTCGCCGAAAAGACCCCGGAGCCAAGGATATTCATAGGCACCAAGAACAAACACAAGATATCCGAGATCTCCGCGATACTGCGCGGATGCGGGGCCGAGGCGATTATTCCGGACGACCTCGGAGGACTTCCCGATGTCGAGGAGGATGGACACAGCTTCGAGGAGAACGCCTCCAAGAAGGCAATCGCCTTTGCGAAATTCGCAGCCGCCAAGTTCCCGGAGCAGGGCAGGGGAGTGATGGCCATAGCCGACGACTCGGGGCTAGAGGCAGATGCGCTCTTCGGCGCGCCAGGCGTCCATTCCTCGCGATACGCAGAGGACGACTTGAGAAGAATCGCCAAGCTCCTCACCGAGATCGGGAGGGCGAACAAACGCAGCGGAGAGGAGAACCGGCGCGCGAGATTTGTCTCCGTGGTCGCGCTCGCAAGCCCCGACGGGGTCGAGGCATGCTTCCGGGGCGAAGTCAACGGAATCATAATCGAAACTCCGAGAGGCAGCAACGGATTCGGCTACGATCCGGTGTTTGTGCCGGACGGCTTCTCACTTACATTCGCCGAACTGTCATCCACGGAAAAAAACAAAATAAGCCACCGCTCAAGGGCATTGGCCAAGCTGGACCAATACATGAGGACAAAGCATGATTAAAGAAAACATTGGCGTTTGGTTTTTGGAACAGGGCGGCTCGCTTTTCAAACCGACACGGATTGTCCGCCAAATCATCGCCGTCGCCTCCGCTCTCTCCTTGCTCCACGTGCTTTCCCTTCGCGCCCAGGATCTTGATTTCCGCAGACGGCATTCCCCAGGGACTCTTTTCGATGCGAAAATCGCAGCGGCGCATTCCGTCGAGTGCGAGATGAAGGGCCCGGGCGGCGCCAGAAGGGAGGCCGCCCGGAAGAAAAGCTTCTGTTTCGAGGGGAGGATCGAGATTCTCGAATGCGACGCAAGCGGAGCGCCAACAGCTCTTTCCTTCTCGAACGCAAAAATATCAGGAGAATCGGACAGCCCCGGACAGCTCTTCAAGAAGGGATACGGCAACTTCATCCTCAAATGGGTGGACGAGAAGATGCTCCTCCAACTCGAGCCCCCCGGCTCGAAGCCGACCCCCGAGGAGATCGAGCTCCTCGCCATCGCCTTCAGACCACCCTCCTCGCAGGGAAAACTCGACGACCTCCTCGGAGAGAAGCGCGAATACAAGGAAGGACTCCAATGGATTCCACCCGGCGCATACCTCAAGAAGATTTTCTCCTCCAGAGGTCTCTCCATCGAAGACAAGAACATCGCGGGCAAGGCCCGCTTCGGACAGGTGAGCACCGAGGCCGGCCGCGAGTGCGCGAACATCGAAGCGGAGATAGAAATATCCGGAATAGATGGATTCGGATTCGAATACCATGCCTGGATCACATTGCCCTTCGACAAAAGCTGCCCGCCAGTCAGGACGAAATCGGAATCCGTCGAGAAAATACTCAAGAAATCAATACAACGCAAGGAAGCCAATCCGCTCGCCGAGGACTTCGACGAGATGCACCTGACAATAACCCATTCCCTGGATGCCTCCCTGATCCCGCTTTTGCCCCGTTGAAGCTCTGACGCTCTGACACTCTGTTAAAATCAAAAAAATATCTCGCACAAAGACGCAGAGGCTCGAAGGAGAAC
>DYMC01000098.1 GCA_020721745.1 Lentisphaera sp.
GCGGCAAGCGTCGCTTCGCTCGGCAAGGCGCGTCCGGAGTTTTGCAATTGGCTCTCCTATATATACCCGACCTGGGGATTGACAGGGTTGTGGCATACAGATATTCCGCAAAGAATGGAAGTTTAGAGAAAATGGAGGATGCGGGATTCAGATCCAGGCCCGGTGCGGGACCGCGGCACCTGGCCTTCGATGCCAACGGCCGTTTCGCTTATCTCGTAAACGAGCTTGACAACAGCGTGCTGTCGTTGAAATTCCTGGACGGAAGCGGGATACTGGAGGAAGTATCAGGCATTTCCAGCCTGCCTGCGAATTTCGCAGGGGAGAACACTGCGGCGGAAATACAGGTTGGTCCGGATGGAAGGAATCTCCACGTCTCGAACCGTGGACACGATTCGATGGCCGTGTTCAAACTCTTCCCCGACGGGACCATAGGCCTTGTCGGACACAAGATTGGGGGAATCCGCAAGCCCCGGCATTTTGTTTTCTCTCCGGATGGAAGGATGTGCCTTGTATCGAACGAGGACGGGGGAGACATCACCTTTAGAAGAACGCCAGGTCTTGACTTTTTCCCGGAATGTTGTATAATGTGGGTGTTCTTTTTGGTAGAATCTCAATCTGGGGGTGTTACGGTTTCGATTGGAAACGCTCAGCTCCGATTGCATGCCGAGGATGACCGTTGGCCTCGTAAAACACCGGTTGAAAACAGTAACTGCGAACGAAGAAATCGCACTCGCCGCTTAAGTTCGGCGACGTCTCCACCCTGACGGACGCTAGGGGATGAAGACGAGGGTAGCGTTCTGGTCTGGAGACTATTGCCCGAAGTGCTCCGGACGAGAAAGAATAAGGCATAGTCTGATGCAAGCCTGTCGTCGGCAGTGCGGAGGACGATAAACGGAAAAGACAGACTAAGCATGTAGATGTCCTTGCGATGCGTATTCAGGACGCGGGTTCGACTCCCGCCACCTCCACCACATCGTAGATATTCACTGAACCCCGTCATTCTTGAGATGTTGCAAGGAGCACGTCTTCAGTGAATATTTTTTGCGATTTTCGCGGTTTTGTCCAGGGGGAGATGCCGCGTCAACGATCAATTCAGGATGGACTATTCGGATGGAAGGTTTGACGGAACTATGCATTGGACATTTGGAATGGGCCGCATCGAATGCTCGGACATGGGGGCTTCTCCTCATCTTCATATTCATGGCGGTCGAGAGTTCGTTCATCCCCTTTCCCAGCGAGGTGGTGATGATACCGGCCGGCTTCCTGGCCTTCAGAGGGGATCTTGCGCTTGGCCTGCCGATTCCGGATCTGGTTCTGGCGATGGCCGCCGGGCTGGCGGGTTCGATGGCCGGGGCATATGTCAACTATTATCTGGCGCTGTTCCTGGGCAGGCCGGTCCTGCACAAATGGGGAAAATACTTTTTCCTGCCCGAGGCCGCATTGGACCGGGCGGAAGAGGTCTTCCGCGAATATGGCGACATTGCCACCTTCGTCTGCCGCCTTCTTCCGGCGATACGGCAGCTCATATCCATCCCCGCCGGACTGGCGAGGATGAACTTCTGGAGATTCTCCATATTCACCGTGCTGGGGGCCGGGATATGGACGGCCATCCTGGCCTTGGTCGGATATTACTTCGGATATCTTTCGCGGGACATGGGATACGCCGATCTGATCCACAAGGGCAAGGCGTTCATATCCCATAATTACCTATGGCTTCTCATCGGGCTGGCGGGCATCGTGCTCGCCTACATCAAGGTTCATAATTCAGTCATGAAAACGAAATCCCCGCCGCTGTCCTAGCGCTCCGGGCCAACTGCAAAACTCCCCGTGGCCGCGCGGCAGGCTGAAAATCGCAGGCGACGGCCAGAAATGCCACCCTGCTTAATTTAGGATGATGGGGTCATTTGAAAAAAACACATTGTGCCGCTATAGTCTGCTGTATGTTAAAAAAACTTTTCATACTGGTGTTCGTAGTTGCCATAGTCGGGGTCGCATCCATTCCGATGTGGACAAGCTATATTGCCGACAGCGCGTTCGCGAAGCCGGAGCTTCCCGATGCGCCGGAGATGGCCGACAAGGCGATAAGGCTCAAGATGTATTTCTACATGTATGCCGACGCGAGGAAGATAGCGGAGAAGGCTATAATCTACTTTCCCGAATCCAAGTTCGCACCCAGCTACATCTACTCCGCCGGCCTATGCGCCGAGAAGGAGAAAAAAATAGATGTCGCCATCCACTGGTATCAATGCTTCCTCGAACGCTATCCAAAGCATAGCTGGGCCGCCAACACCACGAATGCCCTCGAGAAACTGAAAGGAATCTACAAGTGAGCGTTTTCGACCTGTCGCTTGAAAAGCTCCTCTCCCGGAAGGACCTGTCCTACGACGAGGCCTTCGGGGCGATGTCCTCCATCATGGGCGGCGATGTCCCTCCGGCACGCCTGGCGGCATTCCTGTCTCTTCTCAAGTCGAAAGGGGAAAAGGCAGACGAGATAGGCGGATGTACCGCCGCGATGAGAGAGAAGTCCATAAAGATAGAGTGCCATGCCCCTGATGCGGTTGACACCTGCGGGACCGGGGGCGACGGCGCCGGGACCTTCAACATATCAACTGCGGCGGCGATAATCGCAAGCGGAGCCGGGCTCACCGTCGCCAAGCATGGCAACCGCTCCGTCTCCGGCAGGTCCGGCAGCGCGGATGTTCTCGAAAAGCTCGGCGTTGACATCTCCATGGCGCCGGAGAAGACGGAGAAATGCCTGGGCGCTGTCGGCATCGCGTTTCTCTTCGCGCCCAACTTTCATCCGGCGATGAGGCACGCCGGGCCGGTCAGGAAGGAGCTCGGGTTCAGGACAATCTTCAACGTTCTCGGGCCGCTATGCAACCCGGCATCCGTCAAGAGGGCGGTTATAGGGGTCTATTCCGAATCTCTCTGCCGTCTCGTCGCCGATGCCGCGCTGAAGCTCGGCTACGAGAAGGCGCTCGTGATCCATAGCGAGGACGGCCTCGACGAGATAAGCCTCTGCGCGCCGACGCTGGTCTGCGAAATTCGCAACGGGGAGATTATCGAATACGAGTTCAATCCGGTCCACCATGGCTTCGCCCTATGCTCTCCTGCCGAGATATCCGGCGGCTCGGCCGAGGACAACGCCAGAATGATACTCGACATACTCGATCCCTCGCAAAATGACTCTCCCCGCCGCCAGATCTCGGTTTTGAACGCGGCCGCCGCGATTTTCGCAAGCGGAAGGCTTGCGAAATGGGACGAGGCCATTTCGACCGCCGCGGAGTCGGTGTCGAGCGGCTCCGCGATGAGAAAGCTCGATGCGCTGAAGAACTTCAAATAGTGCGCAGCGTCCCCCCGGCCGTGAGACGCTGAGATGAATTAGCGGCTCCTCCCCTTCCCGCCCCTCCCCGAGGATGCGCCACCGTTCCTTGTCCGATGCTGCTCTCCGGAGGAGGATTTCTTCTTGAACCCCTTCCCGAGAATGTCGTGGTCGTCGCTGTAGCTGTTTTTGCTTCTCGTCCTGGAGACCGCGCTGTCGCGGGAGACGGACTTGCCGTCGCGTTTTGTGACATTCTCGCGGTCGCGCTCCGTCCCTCCCTTCCATTTCGTGGATACGTCGGTGGTGCGGGTGTCGCCCTCCTTCGTGCTCGTCATGTCCTTGGTTCTGACGACTTCGCCGCCCTGCTTGGAGACCTCGCTGTGCCCTGTCACGGTCTTTCCGTCCTTCGTCAGCGTTCCGTCCACGTTCAGCGTCCCCTTCTCCCCGCTGATGGTCCCGTCTTTTGTCAGCGTATTTCCATCCTTTGTGATAGTGCCTTCCGCCTCGATGGTCTTGCCTCCCGAAGTGGTGATAGTCTTGTCGTAGGATACCGTGTCGCCATCTTTCGTGAAGTTGGCGTCTATCGTCCTGGATTCGCCGGTCTTCTCGTTAGTGATCGTGGCATCGCGGCTCACCGTGTTGCCGTCCTTCACGATAGTTCCTTCGCGGGTGCGGACGACTTCGCCCTGCTCGTTCGTGACGCTGCCTTCGTGGGTGACGGTGTTGCCGTCCTTCACGGTCGTTCCCTCGTTGGTGAAGGTCTTTCCGCTCCCGGTGGTGGTCGTCCCGGAGTTGCTCCATTCCCCATCGCCCGTCTTCGTGACCGTTCCCTCGTGGGTAATGGTTTTCGCTCCATCGGAATTGGAAACTGTGCTGTTTGTCTTGACGTTTTCTTCGGTTGAAACATCAGAAATTGCGGATGAATCCGGGGATTCATTTTTCCTCTCCCTCGCCCTTTCCAATATTGTCTGTCTGTTATTAATCTCCTTTTGTTTTTGGGCATGGCACTCGTCAAGAGTCAGCATTCCATCGTTGTTTTGATCGGCCATGTCAAGGCGCATTTTGCCGAAAAAATTGTTCTCGAAATTTTTGCTTGCATGGGCGATTTCGCTACTGTCCAAATAGCCATCTTTGTTTGTATCGGCTTCATTGAAGCGTTCTTTTGTGTAGAGGGTGTTGTTATAGTAATCGAAGGCCTTTTGCGCTCTATTTGATGCGTTTTCGCCGCTGATGCTGGTATTGTCCTGGCTGTTGTCGTCGAAGACATTCCTGTCCACGTCTTCCGCCGACAGGGTTTGAATTCTCTCGTCCGTCCCCGGATGTTTTTCCTCGATCCTGGCCCTGACCTTCTCCGGCAGGGAATTGTATGATCCCTTGAACTTGGAGAGAAGTTCCTGGGCCTTTTCGTCCTCCCCGGCCATGACTGCGCTCCTGAACTGCTGACCGAGGCTTCTGACATCCTTGATCCTGGCGACGAACTCCTGGATTTTTTCCTTCCTGGCCTCGCGCCAGCCTGCTCTCTGTTCCGATTCCGCTCCTGCGACCGCGGCAAGCATGAGCGCCGCCGCCCCGACGATTCCCATCATTGCTCCCGTCTTCATCTGAATATCCTCCGTTTGTTTTTCCCCTTGATATCACGCCTCGATGCAATATAAACGGGCAGTCCCTGGGGAATATTTTAGCGGAAGGGAATTCTCTCACGAAGAGCCAATTGCAAAATGCCGGACGCGGCAAGCGCGTCCCTCCATTTTCACGCCGATTTTTCGCAAAAATCGGCGTGGAGGGGCATGCTTGTCGTGAGATCCCGAGCCCAAAGGGCCTCGGGGCATGCCCGCGAAAAGAGTTTTGCAACTACCTCACGAAAATAAAGCCCCCCTGCCATTTTCAAAGCCAATGTGCCAGGCTGAGCATCAGCGGGACGCTGGCGAGGCTGGCCGCATGGGTAACGAGCACGCTGGCCGTCATGAAGTCCTTGTCGCCCCCGTATATTTCGCTGAGGAGGATGCTGGCGACGGCTGTGGGCATTGCGGCGATGATGAAGAGGACATTCCTGTATTCCGCCGCGATTGGAAGAGCCCTTATTGCGAAAATCGCAATTGCCGGTATTACAAGCAGTCTGAGGACTGTCGCGAGCCACACGCTCCGTTTGTTTATTTCTTTCATGGGCATCAGCGCCATTCTCGCGCCGCATACGACCATGGCGAGCGGGATGGTTGCAGTTCCGAGCGACTTCACCGAAAGCATCATTTTGCTGAAGAAGACGTGGGATGACAGGAACTCCTTCAAGTCGAAGGACAAGCATCCCGAAAGCATTATCAAGGCAAGGGAGAAATACAGAGCCAGAAGCGGCGGGGCGAGGAAGTTCCCCAGAATCTTCCTGTCTAGTGAAAATCCCTTAAGCGACGCTATCCCGAGCGTCCAGAGTGCCGTTTCAGCGCCTATGGAGGCGTAGATCACGGCGGCGGCGCCGCGGCTGCCACATAGGCTCATCGCTATCGGGATGGGGATGAAAGAATAATTGTTGATGGTGCATTGAAATTGGAATGCCCTCCGTTCTTCGCCGCTGTCGAAAACAGGCAGTCGCATGAATGCGAGCGCGATCAGGTATCCTGCAAGCATGATCCCGAAGCATCCTGCAGGCAGGAACCAGAGCGCCCGCAGTTCGGACAAGTCGAACGACGATGTCATCGAGGATATTATCAGGCATGGGTAAATGAATCTGATGTGCACTGCGGAAATCTCGCGAAGACTCTTCTCCCCGATCAGCCCCGTCCTCGCGGAAAAAAATCCCGGCAACATCATCAGAAATATGCAAGACAGAATTATCAGAAGGTTTATGAACATTTTGACCGTTTTGCGTTATACCGTTCCGTTTCCTGTTTTTGCGCGCTAACTATGGCCTGATGTTCTGCTTTTTCAATCTTGAAAACCGGAATTGATGCAATATATTCGGCCCCTCAAAAACAGGAGACGGATTTTTTATGAAGATACTTGTGATTGGCGGCGTGGCCGGCGGCATGTCCTGCGCGGCAAGGGCAAGACGGTTGGACGAGAAGGCGCAGATCGTCGTCCTCGAAAGAAGCGGATACGTGTCGTTCGCAAACTGCGGCCTTCCATACCACATAGGCGGCGAGATAGCGGTGCGCGACGCCCTCCTGCTGCAAACTCCCGAAAAGCTGGCGAATACCCTCGGCATTGATGTCAGAGTCCACCACGAGGCTCTGGCGATAGACAGGAAAAACAAGACCGTCAAGGTGAAGGATATGTCCGACGGCAGAGAGTATTCGGAGCCTTACGAGAAACTTGTGCTCGCCCCCGGCGCAGTTCCGGTGAAGCCACCGATTCCGGGCATTGACCATCCCAAAGTGTTGATGCTGCGCAACATAGAGGATATGGACGCGATCAAGGCTGCGGTTGATGCCGGCTCCGTCAAGACGGCTGTGGTTGTGGGCGGCGGATACATCGGCGTGGAAATGGCCGAGAATCTTGTCCTCCGCGGCGTGAAGGTGCATCTGGTCGAACTTCTCGACCAGATTCTCCCCCCGTTCGACAAGGAGATGGCCCGCGACCTGCAGAACCACATGGAGTCCAACGGGGTCTCTCTCCATCTTGGCTCGGCCGCCGCGGCGTTCAGGGACGAATCCGGCAGGCTCAGCGTCGAACTACAGAATTCCGAGGTCATAAAGGCCGAAATTGCGATTCTCGCGGTGGGTGTGAGGCCGGATTCAAGACTCGCCGCCGGATGCGGACTCGAACTCAACCAGAGAGGCGGAATAAAAGTTTCACCCCGCATGCTTACTAGCGACCCGGACATCTACGCCGTCGGCGATGCCGTCGAGGTGCTGGATGCGGCCAGTGGAAAGCCGGCACAGATTCCGCTGGCGGGACCGGCGAACAGGCAGGGCAGGATAGCCGCGGACAACATATGCGGGCTCGACAGCTCATACAAGGGAACCTGGGGGACCGCGATCCTGAAGGTCTTCAAGATGTGCGGAGCCTGCGTAGGTGCCTCGGAGAAGGCTCTCAAACGGGGGGGAATCGAATATTCCAAGGTCTATCTGCATCCATCAAGCCATGCCGGATATTATCCCGGTGCCACTCCGATACACATCAAACTGCTCTTTTCCAAAAAAGACGGCAAGGTCCTCGGAGCGCAGGCGATCGGCTTCGATGGCGTGGACAAGAGGATAGACGTCCTGTCAACGGCGATAAAGGCGGGAATGACGGTCTTCGACCTCGAGGAATTGGAGCTCTGCTACGCGCCGCCATTTGGCTCCGCGAAAGATGCCGTGAATATGGCCGGATTTGTGGCCTCGAATCTTCTGCGCGGCCAGACCGAATGCTGGTATCCGGAGCAATTCCCGAAGGAAACCGACGGTGGCGTGATAATTGACGTGCGCCCCACAGACCTTTTTGATGTCTGGCACATCCCGGGAGCGGTGAGCATACCGATCGAGACGATGCGTTCGAGGCTTTCCGAAATTCCAAGAGACAAGAACATATTTTTATACTGCAAAGTCGGGTTTGCCAGCTATCTCGCATACCGTATTCTCAAGCAAAACGGCTACGGGGCTGGCGGCAGAATATTGAGGACGCTTTCCGGCGGGATGATGACCTTCTGTTGCTTCCACGGCCCGGGAATATGCGCATCCCAGAGAAGCAAAGCATACGAGCCATACACCGCCGAAGCGAAGAGTCCGGAGAAGCTCTCCCCTGCCGGGGGAAATATTCCGGCAGCCAAGACCCTCGACCTCAGAGGGTTGCAGTGCCCAGGGCCAATCATGAAGATCAAGACGGCGCTGCGGGATGCCCCGGACGGGACGACGCTGTCGGTCCTCGCCAGCGATCCAGGATTCTCCTGCGACATCGTCGCCTGGTGCGCGAACAACTCTTGCGAGCTGATCTCAGTCGGAGGAACAGCTCCCGAGATAAAGGCCGTGATCAGAAAAAAAATGGAAGGAGAAAAAAAAGGTCTCACATCCGAATGCCTGCAGGCCAAGAACGCAGTCACACTGGTCATTTTCTCAGGCGATCTGGACAAGGTCCTCGCCGGATTCGTAATTGCCAACGGTGCGATAGCGATGGGCAAGAAGGTGACCATGTTCTTCACGTTCTGGGGGCTGAACGCCCTGAGGAGAAACGCCCCGCAGAAAAGCGGGAAACCCATCATGGACTTCATGTTCGGAGAGATGATGCCGAAAGGGGCGGACAAGTTGAAGCTCTCGAACATGAACATGTGCGGAATAGGCACCGCCATGATGAAGAACGTCATGAGGGACAAGAAGGTCGAAAGCCTCCCGTCCCTCATGAAATCGGCCCTCTCCGCCGGAGCCGAGCTGGTCGCATGCTCGATGTCCATGGATGTGATGGGAATACACAAGGACGAACTGATCGAGGGAGTGAAGATCGGCGGTGTGGCCACATTCCTGTCGGAGTCCGACAAATCCTCCGCCACACTATTCATCTGAGCCATATCCCGGACGCAAGCCAGGCTCGCTCATGGGCGACAATCTGTACGGTACGATGGAGAACCGGAAGGCAAGACCGCCATTGTACTGGTTGTTGCGTTGTAAGTATATTGAAATAAGGATCTTAAGTTCTATTGAGCTGATTGCAAAACTCTTTTTGCGGGCATGGCAACACGTGATCCTAAATTAAGCAGTTGGCCGCATTTGCCGCAGATACGAGGCAGCAAGATG
>DYMC01000312.1 GCA_020721745.1 Lentisphaera sp.
ATAATATATCTCGTCCATCTCGGGATGCTGCTGCTCATACTCGCGCAGCTAAGGGGTCACTGGCTCCTGCCCATGCCGGAACCGGGCACCGACCAGAGAAGCATGCTCTCCGCGGCCGCCGCCCTCTCGCAGGGCAGGCTCTGGCCGCAGGGATACCTCTATTCCCCTATATACACCGTCTTTCTGGCCGCTCTGGTCCTCCTTTCCAGAGGTGAAATCCTGGTCATGCGCATCATCCAGGCTTGCCTATGCGCCCTTGTCCCGGTCATGATATACAAGACAGCAAGGAATCTGAGGATGCCGTTCATATTCGCCCAGATGGCATCTTTCATCTACTGCTTCTACGCTGCCTCGGCTCTCATATCGCTGGACTTTCTCCGCGCCGCCCCTCTATCCCTCGCCTTCATCTCATACTCCTACTTCCTGATAAGGGCATACAGGACGCGCAAGACCAGGCATATGATCTTTGCCGGACTTTGCGCGGCGGCCTGCGTGCTCGGCAGGGAGAATTTCATCCCGGTCGTGGCCATGCCAGCGCTCTTCCTCGCGTCCGGACAGATCAGGAGGAGCTTCACCTCGCGAAGTCTGCTCCTCTTCGCCATTTCCGCCCTCCTGCCAATTTTTCTCGTCTGCGCAATCAATTTTTCCAGGTTCGGGAAATTCTCGGTTCTTCCGGGCAACGCCGTGAATGTCATAGGCTTCTACTACCCCGGGCACCTTATATCATTGGCAAACATCGCCCTTCTCAAGGACATCCTGGCCCGTTGTCCAGGAAATTTTCTCAAATATATTTCATCATACGAGATTCCAAACAGCCTTTCAGTCTATTCCCACATGGACTTCTCCGCAATGCTTCGTATCATGGCGATACCATTCAACGCGATACTGGTCACGGCGGCTGCCATGCCTCTCCTGAGAAGAAACAGGGGCAGCATCCTCCTCTACACCCTCGCGTCGGCGTACTTCCTCTCCATGCTCATATTCGAGCCTTTCTACAGATTCAGAATACCCGCAGTCCCCATCCTCTGCGTTATCTGCGCAATCTCGATACATGCCATCTCTAGAATGGATGTCGGACGCAGTATAGCCGCCACCGCAGCGATCCTGCTGGCCATCATCATGACATGGGACAATCCACAGCCGAAACGCCCGGTCGGCGAAAGAATATCTACTATCAGAATATTGGCCAGCCAGGGACTCCTGGCCACGGCCGAAAAACGCATCTCCGAACTCGAATCCGATGGCCACGATGTCTCCAATCTCAAGCCTCCCGCCAAAAGCAGAGAAGGGAATTGACGCAACGAGTAGCGACAAGAGGGGACAAACAATACCGCCGCAGATCCCGCCAGTCGCTATTTACCGCTCG
>DYMC01000313.1 GCA_020721745.1 Lentisphaera sp.
AGCGCCCTCTTTGATACTCGAGCCAATTGCAAAACTCCTTTCGCGGGCATGGCAAGCATGCCCCTCCACGCCGATTTTTGCGAAAAATCGGCGTAAAAGTGGAGGGACGCGCTTGCGCGTCCGGAGTTTTGCAATTACCTCGCTCAATAATTGCGCGGACAATCTATGGACCTGGGTGGCATTGCGATGCCGTAAACTCCATCGGCGCGGGAAGGGAGGCAAAGAAGCAGATAGTCTTTTGATCCAAGCACGGCGCGCAGTTTCCTTGAAATCGAATGTATCATCTTGCGCAGATCGTCGTCGGTCTTGTTCGCGAACCTCGCGTTTCTTGTTATTTCGGGCATGTTTTCAGGCGATGTCGAGGCGCAGAACGCGAGGAATTCATCGAGCAGGGCTTTCTGCCCCCGCAAGGGAGGCTGTCCGTTCTTTGCAAGGGTGGCCAGGAGCCAATATAGGCACAATTCCCCGGGCGTGAGGGACACCTTTATGTCGTTGAAAGATAGCTCCATGCGTTCAGGCCTGATGCTCAGATGCGGCATTTCGATGGATTCTGGATGGATGACCGCGTTTGCCAGATTCACGGTGTCGCAGAACGTGCCGGGAAGTCTGAGATGCTCCTTCTGAAAAAGATTTCTGAGCCGGACGAAAGGGATATCGCAGAGAGAGATGATCGCCTCTGTCGAACACAGCCTCTTCCCATCGGGGGTCAGGTGGCTTTTCGAAGAACCGGGGTAATGGAACTTGGGAGAAAGTCCGGGGTTGTCGAAAGGCGGACTCACGAGCACATGGCACAGCCTGTCGCACTCTCTTCCGAGCATTGACATGGCCAATGCGCCCAGCGCGCTCATCGTCTTCCGGCCTCCCGCTATGGAAAAGACTATCTCGGTGTCCGGATTTTCGGTGAACTGGCGCAGCGTCTCCATGATGAAATCTGCGGCAGACTCGTTGTCCGCGCTGTGGATTATGTCATCGGTGTCTCCGCTTTTATCGGAATTCGGAATCACCCTTATGTGGCATGAAGCCGTGGAGAACGAACATTTCGACGACGGCATGGAAAGATTGTCGAGCATCCTTTTCCAGACTCCAGCCTCGAAGAGTTCGGCCGCTATGCAGCCTTTCCCCTTGCTGGTGGTGATCGCCACGATCTCGTCGGGCGCGGTTTGCGGATCCTCCGATGCAAGACAGTAGACCGTCTCTGTTACGACAGCCGGACTGGTCCCCACGAGAGATATAAGTATTTTTCTTCTCGATGGCATTGTTCCCTACGCGTCAGGATTCAAGATACAGTGAGGTTTGAAATAGGCAATTTGAACTAAAGATTTTCTAAAGAAATATTTCATTTCCCCCAATTCATCGCGAATATCCT
>DYMC01000314.1 GCA_020721745.1 Lentisphaera sp.
TCAAGCACCTGCCGCTACCTCTACCTCCAGCCTTGCCGTCTCAAACCCCCTCTCCTCGAACCAGCACACCATCTCCTGCACCATGGTCAACTCAAGCACAAAGCGCCCCTCCTGTTTCGGCGCCTCCACAAGAGCGCTGGCCCGGACGGTGTCTCCAGCCTTCAGGATGCGGCCCGGAAGCGGCGTCCTCGCTCCATCAAATACCACGCAATTACCTTTAGAATCAAGCCAGTGGTAGGCTATATTTACAGGTCTGACTCCCTCACATATCCAGTCCTCCCTGCCATGATTGATGATCTCTACTGCGATGGAGAACTGCCTGCCCGGCCGCACAGGCGGAATGGTCGCCAAAGCCCGAATACGGCCTGAGACATCCGTAAGCGGTGGCGTATCGAACCCGATGCACCTGAAACCGATCGCCTGATCCACAATATTTATAGCCTCCAGCCCATCCCCAATATGGCATGCCGGCATGAGGCGCACCAGCCCATCGAACTGGACGCCGGCAAAGCCTCCCACACCGAACTCAACCACTCGTTCCTTCCAGAAATAGCAATGCTCAAGGTGTGTAAGTCCTGAATGGGCGGAGACGTTGACTATATAGTTGCCGAGACCCAAATTGACCGTAAAGACGAACTCCACCCGATAGTCCTTGCCAGCGGCGCATTTAAGATTGTAGCCCAGGAGCCTGGTATTGACGCCGAACATGTGCAGCCCAGAATCGTGGTGTATGCTGTAGCCGATGGTGAGCTCGTCAATGTCCTTATGGCACCGAAAGGTGATGCTCAACACCGCCTCTTCGCCTGCAAGCAATCCCTGGCCAGGTCTCATCCGACTGCTTACGCTGACCCCCAGCAGTTCCAAAGAACCATCCTCGATACTCACGGGCGCTGCATAAGCAGAGGCATCCTTTTTCAACTCATCCTTTGCAAATATATCTACTTTATTTGAAGGCTGAAAACGTCTGGTCTTGGTCTCAAAAAGCTGGCCGGCATAGCGCCAGAGTTCCATATCCACCTCGTTTATCGTCTCTATGCGTCTTTGAAGCCCTGGTGGGAGGTCGGAGAATTTTTTGCGGGTCGAGGTGACATTGTAACGCTTCAGCATGATCTCTTGTGGAAGGCCAAAGATTCTCTTTATCTCTTCCGCAAACTCGGAAAGCCTCTCCGTAGTGCCAATCAAGTCATATTGCTCGAGCCCGCGCCTTGCCAGCCGCAGTAGCTCATCTGCAGGCAGGTTTTGTGGGGTTGGGTGGAAGAGGCTGGCGAAGTGGATGGACTGGAAGTTGCCGAAACGCTTACAGATCTCGGGATCGTCAAAGGCTTGATCAATGGAGAGGGATTTGAGTTTCATTTCGACCGGTC
>DYMC01000315.1 GCA_020721745.1 Lentisphaera sp.
CAGGCTGCTGAAAAACCCAAGAAGAAACTTGGCAAAATAGCTTGTCGTGTGTGATTTTTCATCCATTTCAAGCATTCGATGCGTTTTTCACTCTTTTTTTGCGTGATTTTCTTCATTCTCAGCTCTTTTTTTCTCTTTTCTTGCGTTTTTACGCAATCTGTAGGCGGATTTTCTCCAGCGTGCGCATCCGCGTTAGGTTGTAGGCGGCCATGGTCAGTACAAACATTTGATCGACACGTTGCAGGCCGCGCACCATGACTTGACGCATGTGTCCGATGGTTTTGGCCCAGCCAAAGACCTGTTCGATCCGTTTGCGTTTTTGCATGGAGATGGCGTACTCCGGCGTGGCTGCAATGGCCTCCGGGACGGCGGAGCGTCGCCCTGCGGTGTTTTGTGCGACATGCGGGGTGACGTTCATGTCGTGAAGCGCATCGATGAATTCCTTGGCATCGTAGCCTTTGTCAGCACCCAGCGTGATCTCGGCCTTGGGCTCGCAGGCGGCCTGATGGGCGTCGTGGATCATGACTTTGGCCGCTTCACGTTCGGCGTGACCGTCGGCGCGGGTGACGATGGCGTTGACGACAAGGCCGTGTCGGTTGTCCGTCAGGGCGTGTCCCATGAAGCGTAGGCGGCTGGCGTTGTCGCCTTTGCAGTACAGCCGTGCATCGGCATCGGTGCTGGATTCATGGGTGGTATTGCGGCGCGTTTGTCCTTTAAAGTCGCCGTGATCGTTGTGGGGCGGGCTTCCACGTCCGCTGTCATGATCCGAGTCGTCTTTGGGTACGAAGCTTTTGTGACCCGCCCAAGCTTGAATCAGGGTGCCATCCACGCTGAAGTGTTCACCCGAAAGCAGGTCGTGGGCATCGGCCTGTTCAACGATCAGGTTGAAGAATTCCACCATGGCATCGTGTGTCAGCAGGCGCTCACGGTTTTTGCTGAAGACGGTGGGTACCCATACGTCGTCGTCCATGGCGAGGCCAATGAACCAGCGAAACAGGAGGTTGTATTGGGTTTGCTCCATGAGCTGGCGCTCGGAGCGAATGCTGTAGAACACCTGCAAGAGCATGGCACGCAGGAGCTTTTCGGGGGCAATGCTGGGGCGACCGCCCTTGAGCGGATCGGCATACATCCCGCTAAGCTTATCTTGCATGCTCAGCAGGGCGGCATTGACCATGCGCCGGATGGGGCGCAGCGGATGGTCGGCAGGAACGAAGTCCTCCAGGGTGCGCATGGTAAATAGGCTTTCGATATAGGTGTCGGATCCGCGCATGTGATGAGTTCGGGGTGGTTCAATGAGTGGCGGGTATTTTAACTTTACAACGGTTGGAGTGGGTTTTTCAGCAGCCTGTTAAG
>DYMC01000316.1 GCA_020721745.1 Lentisphaera sp.
GGGTTGAAATACCTGTCATGCGGTGTTATTGTTTTCGTCCATGACAGATGACAAATGGGGGGCTTCAAATGAGCGATTTTTTCAGGTTCCGTTCCGCGACGATGGTCGTCCTGCTCTCTCTTGCGAATTTCGCAGGCATCGCCCAGGAGGAGCCGGCAGGTGACAAGAAGGCGGACGAAGGCGACATATCCGACTTCGACGGCATATTCAAGATCAAGAACTGGGACAAGGACCTCAAGCTCCCGGAAGTCAAGGATGATGCGAAGAACGTCCTGCGGGAGCCGTATCACCCGGACGAGCTTGCGAAAATCGCGGAATCCACGGGGCTCGCCGCGAAAATCGCAGTCGCCGAAAAGCTCAAATGGCAGCCTGCCTGGAAATATGAAGGCGTCGGGGGCGTGACGCTGCCATCCATCGCGATAAGCGACGACCGGAGCCTTCTGGCGATAGTCGAGACGACAGGCGAGATGAACGGCCCCAACGGGAGCAGACTGGTCATCGTGAGGGTCACCGACTGGCTGGTTCTGCGCATCCACACCCTGAAGACGAAGAAAGTGCATAAGGCCCTGTTTCTGACGGACTCCACCGAACTGCTGCTTTCGGCCTCGCGCCAGCCCGAACTCAAGGAGAACAACGAAATCATCATCGTGGATGGCGGGAGCGGCGCAACGATCAAGTCTAAAAAAATCAAGAACAGGGTAAAAGACTTCGTGGTCCTGGGCTCGCGCATTGTCGCATGCCTCGAGGCGGACGCGCAGAAGGGCGGCTCCGAGCTATACGAGATGGATGCCGACTCGCTACAGATGAAGACAGGCTACAAGACGGAGAACAAGGACGGGATACTTGCGCCCCATTCACCCGCCGACGGCAAATTCATCTTCGCCGGCGACAGGAATGTGGAAATATTTTCAATCTCGCAGAACGAGCCGCTTGCGAAATTCGCAGGCGCGGAGTCCAAGGTTCCGTCGGCGGCCCTGGCGCTTCCCGGCGACGATCTAGTCTTCGCCACATACGCCGGCGGCGGTGCGTATCTCTTCAGAGGGGAGAGGCCGAGAAAACTTCTCGATATGGCCGACTCCTCGCTCATCTTCGACCATGCGGGCGGCCTCCTCGTGGCCAGTTCAATCAAGAAGGACAGCGCCGTTCTTTTCAAGCTTCCCGGATTAGACGAGTCCGAGTCGTTCTCCATGTCGTCATTGAAGCCGAAAACATCCGGCGACGTGATATTCTCCGCAGTCCTGACGAAACAGTCATATGTCTTCGCCGACAGCCACGGGAACTTCTTCACATGCACCAAGAAGGGCAAGAAATGGAAGAAGGAACTCGGAATAGCGGCTATGAAATGAAGGG
>DYMC01000099.1 GCA_020721745.1 Lentisphaera sp.
AATCGGCGCGATGCGGCGCCTGCCCGCCATCCCGAGGCGTTTACGCGCCAGGGACCGGCGGGATCGCGCCCTACCCAAAAAAAAAACAGGATTATGGACACAGATTTTCCCAAACGCAAATCTTCGGATGAAAAAGGCGAAGATATTGGCATCGAACGAAAAATAGCCTCCTTCCTTGACGAGAGGAAAGACGCGGGGAGGCTGAGAACATTGCGCAGTTTCGGGCGGATGACTCCGCCGTTCTGCGAATTTCGCGGACAAAAATTGATTGATTTTTCATCCAACGATTATCTCGCTCTTTCCCGCCATCCGGCGCTTGCCAGGGAAGCCGCCGCGTGGCTGGAAAAATTCGGAACATCCTTCTCCGCTTCGCGCCTCGTCTGCGGGACAAGCCCTGAAACCCTCGATCTGGAGAGCAGAATCGCCGCATGGAAGGGAACGGAGGCCGCAATCGTGGTCGGCTCGGGCTATCTCGCCAACTGCGGCGCCATCCCGGCGCTGGCGGGAAGAAAGACTGCGATTTTCGCGGACAAGCTCAACCACGCGAGCCTCAACGCGGGCTGCATGCAGTCCGGCGCGGATTTCAGACGCTACAGACATCTGGACTTCGAGCATCTCGAAAATCTCCTGCGAAATTCGCATGCAGCCGAGAAACTGGTCGTCAGCGACACCATCTTCAGCATGGACGGAGATGTGGCGGACTGCAAGACGCTGTATGGAATTTCCAGGAAGCACAACGCCTTTCTATATCTCGATGACGCGCATGCGACAGGGGTCTTTGGAGAAAGGGGGCAGGGAACGCCGCTGGACTTCGTTGATGACTTCGGCAATGTCGTCATCATGGGAACCTTCAGCAAGGGGATGGGGGCATATGGCGCCTACCTTGCGGGCACGAAGAGAAATATTGATTTTCTGGTAAACGCCTGCGGATCGTTCATATATTCGACCGCCCTGCCCCCGTCCGCATACGGCGCGATTTCAGCGGCAGTGGAGCTTGTGCAGACTGGAAAGGTCAGGAGAGAGGCGAAAAAACTGCTCGAGAATGCGGAAAAACTCCGGGAGGAACTGCGCCGGGACGGCCTCGACTGCGGGCCAAGCTGCAGCCAGATAATTCCCCTCATCGTCGGAGAAAGCGCCAGGGCTCTTGATGTATCGGAAAAATTCCTTGCTGCCGGAATTTTAGCCATCGCCATCCGTCCCCCGACGGTCCCCGAAAACAGCGCAAGGATCAGGCTCTCCATAAACAGCTCGCACGGGGAGAATGAAATGAATCGGCTGATGGCGGCGATTGGCACTTTTTTCGCGAAGAAAACGGGCTGGTCCGACCCAGAATAGGCCCTCGGATCACCCACAAGATTCTCTGTCAATTGCAGCTTTGAACATCCTGTAGTGCTTCCTGAGCCGAGCCACGTATTGCCCGTCCTGCAATACCCATTCGATCTTTTGCAACAGCGCTGGCGCCAACTCCGACTGGTGACTCAGCGTATTCAGACTCGGCCCCTTCAGTTCGTCCAAAATCCATGCCTCGTTCTTCCCAAACCACTTCCGATAATATTCTCGGCTTTCCCAGCCATATGCTATCACGGCAAGCATCTCGCGCCTTTGCGGAGAGTACACATTGAAAAATACTCGACGACAGTCGCAGTTGGGATCACTGCAGTAAGATTCGATCAGCGCATACTCGCCATCGGGTAAACCTGGATCGCCAAAAGAGATAATCTTGCGAGTCTCCTTCTCCGCTATTTTTGGGAAGCGTTTGTAGAAGAGTTCATATAACATTGACCGTCCTCCCATACATGCCGTGCTTGTCCTTGAAACGACGCCTCTCCAAGAACCGGATTCTCGTATCTGTAATACGCCCCGCCCATCCAGTCCCCATCCAGTCCCCATCCAGACGATTCCTGCGCGAAACGGCCTCCCTGAACTTGGCGATGATGCTCTTCAGCCTCTTCTTGTAGCTGAAATTCACGCAGACACGTCCTTTTTTGTCCTTCATGCTGAAAACACCTCAATTTGCCTTCCTGAAAATCAGGGCGCCGAGCGGCGGAAGCGCCAGCTTGAGATGGTATGGGCGACCGTGGCATTCGGCATTCACCGCGCCGACTCTGCCCTTGTTCCCCACGCCGGATCCGCCGTAAATCTCGGCATCTGAGTTGAAAATCTCGAGCCAGTCTCCACCAAACGGAGCTCCTATCCTGTAGTCGTATCTCGGAACCGGAGTGCAATTCATGACGACCATGATCGGATCGCCGCGCTTCGCGTCCCATCGCAGGTATGAGAAGACCGACTGCTCGACGTCGCTGATGTCTATCCATTCGAACCCCTGGTTCTCGAAATCCACTTCCCAGAGGGCCGGGCACTCCTTGTAGATGCGGTTGAGATCCTTGACCGACTTCTGCAACCCCTTGTGGATAGGGTATTTGAGCAGGTTCCAATCCAGCGGGACCTTGCAATACCATTCGTTCCACTGTCCAATCTCGGAGCCCATGAAATTGAGCTTCTTGCCCGGATGGGTCAGCATGTATGTGAAGAGCAGCCTTGTGTTCGCGAATTTCTGCCAGTAGTCTCCAGACATCTTGTCGAGAATGGATTTCTTCCCGTGGACCACCTCGTCATGGCTGAGCGGAAGTATGAAGTTCTCGCTGAACGCATACCAGAGAGAGAACGTCAGCTTGTCGTGGTGGTATTTCCTGAACACAGGGTCCTTGGAGAAATACTCGAGAGTGTCGTGCATCCATCCCATGTTCCATTTGCAGGTGTAGCCGAGTCCTCCGAGGTAGGATGGACGTGTGACGCCAGCCCATGCGGTGGACTCCTCGGCGATCATCAAGGTGCCCGGGAAGAGCTCGTGGGTCAGCTCGTTCAGCCGCTTCATGAACTTGATCGCGCCTATGTTCTCGTTCCCGCCGTATTCGTTGCGCACCCAGTTTCCGCTCTTCCTCGAATAATCCAGATACAACATTGATGCGACAGCGTCAACCCTGAGGCCGTCAACATGGAAGACATCCAGCCAGTAGAGCGCGTTGCCGATGAGAAAATTTCTCACCTCGTTGCGTCCGTAGTTGAATATGTACGTGCCCCAGTCCTCGTGCTCGCCCTGCCTCGGGTCGAGATGCTCGTAGAGGGCGGTCCCGTCGAAGCGCCCAAGCGAGAAATCGTCCTTCGGGAAATGCGCCGGAACCCAGTCCACGAAGACCCCTATTCCCCTGCCGTGCAGGTAGTCAACGAAATACGCGAAATCCTCCGGCGATCCATATCTCGATGTCGGGGCGTAGTATCCTGTGACCTGGTAGCCCCAGGACTGGTCGAACGGGTGCTCCATCACGGGGAGAAGCTCGACGTGCGTGTATCCCATGTCTGTCACGTAGTCCGCAAGCGCATGCGCGATGTCCCTGTAGTTGTGCAGGTCGTCCTCGTTGGCCGGGTCGAGCTCCTTGAGCCCGGGGCCTCGCCATGAACCGAGATGCACTTCGTAGATGTTCACCGGCTCCTTGAGGTGGTTCTTCCTCGCCCTGTTCTCCATCCAGGCCGAATCGCCCCACTGGTGCTGGAGCCTGGAAACCTTTGCGGCCGTCCTCGGCCTGAGCTCGGTCCAGAACGCATAAGGATCCTGCTTGAGCATTATCGCCCCGTTCTTGGTCCTTATCTCGAACTTGTAAATTGCCCCCTCCACGACTCCCGGAATGAAAATCTCCCATATCCCCGAACTTCCAAGAAGCCTCATCGCATGCCTTCTGCCGTCCCAGAGATTGAACTCCCCGACCACCGAAACCCTCTCCGCATTCGGCGCCCAGACGGTGAAAAGCGTGCCGGAAACATCCCCGTATTGGCGGACGTGCGCACCCATGATGTCAAAAATCCGCCTGTGCTCGCCCTCGTTGAAGAGATGCTCGTCAACACTGCCGAGCCCCGGCAGAAAACAGTATGGGTCGGCTCCACGGCAGGACTTGCCGTCCTTGTAAAAACGCTCAAGCTCGTATTTGAAAACCCTGCCCCTTCCCTCGACCACGACGGAGAAAAGCCCTGACTCGTGGACCTTCTCCATAGGGAAAATCTCCGAGCTCTCCATGTCTATAAGGTTGATTTTTTCGGCATCGGGATCGAAAGCCCTGGCGACGACGGAAGAGGACGATGCGTCATGGTGCATGCCCAGCACGGAATGCGGATTGCTGTGCCTGATTTCCAGAAGCCGAGTCAGATCGTCCTGGGAGGGAAGCAGATTCTTTTGCATGGGCATACCTGCGAATTTGATTTTGATTTATTAGTGAATATACATTCGCTGGCGTTCTCCGCAAGCTCTCTTCCAGAAGAATCACGCCGCTGCCGCCCGGAGAAATGAAAGGTGGGGACAGATCGCCGATCCGTCCGTGATCGGCGCGATGCGGCGCTTGCCCGCCTCGCCAGCTCTTTGGAGAAAGGGCGAGCAAGCATCCCGAGGCGTTTACGCGCTCGGAACCAGCGGGATCGCGCCCTGCCAAAAAAACGGGATCGGCTCTCTCGGCGAGAGAGCCCTACCAACAAATGCAAGCGGCGCGCTGTTGACATTGCCGCAAAAGAAGCTACTTTCCCGGCCCAAAACATCAATGGATCAAATGAACAGGCGCCGCAACATGATGCTCGTCCTCATTCTCGCCATTCTGGCGCTGGCATCCTTCTTCTCCCTCGCGTCGGGAACATACAGGATCCCGGCGGAAAGGCTCTTCGAGATAATCCGCGGCAACGGAACCATCCCCGAGAACGATGTCTTCTTCGGGATGCGCCTGCCGAGGCTGATTCTCGGGCTTGCCGTCGGCGGGGCGCTTTCGCTGGCAGGGGTTCTCCTCCAGGCGATATTCAGGAATCCACTGGTCGAGCCATACACCATCGGCATATCCGGCGGGGCGTCGTTCGCCGTCTGCCTTGCCGTCTCGCTGGGACTTGTCGGAGCCCTCGGCCCCTTCTCGGTCTATCTTGCAGGATTCGTCGGGGCGGGCGCGGTGATGCTGATACTATACTCCCTCAATTCGCGCGGACGCATCAGGAACATATCCACGCTGCTGCTGTCGGGCATCATGGCGGGCTTCGTCTTCTCCTCCCTCATAATACTCGTGCTGGCCTTCTCGAAGGCGGAGGATGCCCACGGAATACTCTTCTGGCTCATGGGCGCCCTCGACCATTCCAACCTGAAACTCTCCCTCTCCGCCCTGGGGATTTCGCTGCTATGCCTCTGCTCAGCGTTTGTTTTCTTCAGCGAGCTCGACGCCCTCCTGCTCGGCGAGGAGCAGGCTGCGCATCTGGGAATTGATGTCCCCCGGGCGCAGTTCAGATTCTTCCTGCTCGCCGCAATCCTCACAACCGTGGCTGTCTCGCTGAGCGGAATAATCGGATTCGTCGGCCTCGCGATTCCCATCGTCGCAAGAAGGATCATGGGCAACAGCCATCGCCATCTGCTTCCCGGCGCCTTCCTGGCCGGAGCCGCCTTCCTCTCCCTCTGCGACCTCGTCGCCAGAACGCTGATATCCCCGCGCGAACTACCGGTCGGTGTCATAACCGGCCTCGTCGGCGGGAGCATGTTCATATGGACGCTTCTCAACGCGGGGGGCAGGAAGAATGTCTGACCCCATCCTCAAGCTGAAGAACCTCTCCTGCGGATACGCGAAGGGCTTCTCCCTGGAAGGCGTTTCCCTCGAAATCTCCAGCGGGAAGGTCTGCGGTATAATCGGCCCCAACGGATCGGGCAAGACCACCATACTGAGAGCCGCCACCGGAGTCCTGCCGATAAAATCCGGCTCCATCGAGTTCGATGGACAGGACATAGGGACGATGTCCCTGATGGAAAAGGCCAGAAACATCGCCGTCGTGATGCAGGAGTCGAGCTCGCCCTTCGAGATGAACGTCCTCGAATACGTCATGCTGGGCAGAATCCCGCACAACAAGGGCGCATGGTTCGCTGGATCCTCGGAGGATGCCGCCGTGGCGCGGAAGATGCTCGGCACATGCGGCGCCGCGAATTTCGCAGGCAGGAACCTCGACGAACTGAGCGGAGGAGAAAGACAGCTCGTGCACATCGCCAGGGCGCTCGCCCAGGAGCCAAGGATGCTCCTCCTCGACGAACCGACCAACCACCTCGACCTCTCCCATCAGCACCAGATCATGTCGCTGGCCAGAAACCTCTCGAAAGACAAGGGCATCGCCATCGGCATCGTCCTGCACGACCTGAACCTGGCGGCGAGATTCTGCGACATCATCCACCTCGTCCACAAGGGGAGGATACACTCCTCCGGACCGCCCGGGGCGATACTCAGACCGGAAATCCTGGGCGAAATCTACTCCGCGAAAATCGCAAGCTGCCCGGATCCGGTGAACGGCAAACCGCTGATCTTCATGCCATTATAAAAGAAGCGGCAGAGCCGCTTCTTTTATTTCAGCAATAATAACGGGCGAGATTCCCAAGTTCCTCTTCGATCCTGAGGAGCTGGTTGTATTTGCATATCCTGTCCGTCCTGCTTGCCGAGCCGGTCTTGATCTGTCCGGCGTTCGTCGCCACGGCAATGTCGGCTATCGTGCTGTCCTCGGTCTCGCCTGAACGATGGCTTACGACGGCGGTCCAGCCGGCCTTGTGGGCCATTTCGATCGCATCGAGCGTCTCGGTGAGCGAGCCGATCTGGTTCACCTTGATGAGGATCGAGTTTGCGGACTTTTCCTTTATGCCGCGGGCCAGGTATTCGACGTTCGTGACAAAGAGGTCGTCTCCGACGAGCTGGATCTGGCTGCCGAGCTCGGATGTGAGCATCCCCCATCCCTTCCAGTCGCTTTCGGCCATTCCGTCCTCGATGGAGTCTATCGGATATGTCTTCACGAGCTTGGCCAGATACTCGACCATCTGTTCGGAGCTCTTCACCATGCCTTTTCCTGCCTTCTTGAATTCATACTTGCCGTTCTTGAAGAATTCGCTTGCCGCAGGGTCGAGGGCTATGGACACATCGCCCTTGTCCGCCTTGCGCCCGGCCTTGTATCCGGCATCCTTGATCGCGGAGACAATCACATCAAGCGCATCCTCGATGCTGTCGAGGTTCGGGGCGAATCCGCCTTCGTCGCCGACCGCGGTGCTAAGCCCTCTCTTCTTGATGACGGACTTGAGGGCGTGGAAGACTTCGACCCCCATCCTAAGCCCTTCCTTGAAGCTCTTTGCGCCGATCGGCCGGATCATGAATTCCTGGAAGTCTATCGGAGCATCGGAGTGCGCGCCGCCGTTGATGATGTTCATCATCGGGACTGGCAGGCGCTTCGCATTCGTTCCGCCGATGTAGCGGTATAGCGGCATTTCGAGGAAGTTCGCGGCCGCCTTGGCACATGCGAGCGACACGCCCAGGACCGCGTTCGCGCCGAGATTCTTCTTCGTCTTGCTGCCATCGAGGTCAATCATGAGCTTGTCTATCGCCGCCTGGCAGGTCACATCCATGCCTTCGATCTTCGGGGCTATCTTCTTGTTCACGTTGTCAACAGCCTTGAGGACACCCTTGCCGAGGTAGCGCTTCTTGTCGCCATCCCTCAGTTCGAGCGCTTCGTTTTCGCCCGTGGAAGCCCCGGACGGGACGGCGGCCCTTCCGACGATTCCGCAGTCGAGGGTCACATCAACCTCGACTGTGGGGTTTCCCCTCGAGTCGAGGATTTCCCTTGCCTTGACACAGCAGATGCTTGCGGACATTTTCGTGTCTCCTTTTTTGAATTTGGAATTTATGTATTGTCTTGAGGGGATAGATTATAGCCCGGGAAGTTTTTTTGTCAAACGGGAAGATCAATTACGAAAGACGCAGAAGCCCGCGGAAAAATCATGGATGCTGAAATCTTAAGGGAACAGCTCTTGCGCCTATGCTCCGAATTCGGGCTTCTCTCCGCCGCCGTGATGAGGCTGGACGAGGAGCGGAAATCCGAAATCGTGAAGGAGCTTTCCGCAGTTTATCGCGACGGAAACAGGTCCCTGCTTTCGCCATATCTCCTGCGCTCGCTCGCACGCCGTGCGAATCCCTTCGCCGAGCGCCCATGGGCCAAGTCCTTCCTCTGCCTGGCGGTGCCGCTCGACACAATACCTGAACTGGATATGGATATTCCGAAAAACCCCGGAAATGATTTCGTGACGGCCGCAGCATACGCCGCAAAACTCGACTACCACATATTCTGCACGGAGATCGCGGAAAAATTCGTGGCAAGGCTTGAGACGGTCTCCGTCTCCAGCTTTAAGAGCGAAGTCTGCGTTGACATCAAGGCCGCCCCGGAGAAGATCCTTGCGAAATTCGCAGGGCTCGGGGATATCGGCCTCAACAACTGCCTCGTATGCAAAGGCTCGTCGTCGTTTTTCATAGCATCGGCATTCCTCGACGCGGAACTGCCCGACGCGAGGACAGGGTGCGGCGAACTTCCCTGCGGAAGCTGCGGAAAATGCCTGAGGCTATGCCCGACAGGCGCGCTGTCTCCGGACGACTTTTGCCCTGAAAAGTGCATCAGCTATCTGAGCATGGAGAAAAAGGGCGAGCTCCGCACGGAGGAGAGGAAGATGCTCGGAGAAAGCATATTCGGATGCGACATCTGCACTGCGGCATGTCCAAACAGCACAAAATCCTCTCCCCTCAAAATGGATCGCAAATGGCTGCTGAATTTGGACAAGAAAGACTTCGAGCGAATCTTCGCGAAGTCGCCAATACTATATGCCCGACTGGAAAGGCTCAAGAGAAATGCGGAAAAAGACTGATGGGGAAAAACTGTGTGTGGGTGGAGCCTGCCCCGAGAAGGGATTACTGCGAGGCGGGCAGAACCGCCTATGATCTCCTACCAGCCCTGGCGGGCTAGATCCTTACTTCTAG
>DYMC01000100.1 GCA_020721745.1 Lentisphaera sp.
AACTGGAGCGGGTGATGCGAAGCAGGCGTGCCGCTTCTGCGGCATGCCCCTACGGAATCGAACCCTGCCGCAGGCAGCTTGTTCGATTTCCCGAACCCGCTCTGGATTTTCTCAAGGAACTGGAGCGGGTGAAGGGAATCGAACCCTCGTGACCAGCTTGGAAGGCTGGAGCATTACCATTATGCTACACCCGCGAAAAACAAAAAGCGCGATACCATAGCACAGCGAGTTTTTTTTTCAAGAGAGACATTGGGGAGGCGGCTGGACAGCGTCCGCAGCGGGCTTTTATTTTTTCGAGGCCCTGGCCTGCTGCGTGGATTTTTTGCGTGGCGCCGCATCCATTTGTATGTAGTCGCCCATGATATTGAGGGACTCCCTGAGCTGTATGTCCCTTTTCGGGTCTATCTTCTTGCGACTGCTCTCTTCGGGACTGTCGTCGTCCTCGATGCCGAGCAGCTTCTCCTGCTCCTTGATAAATCTGACATCATCTTCGTAGGATTTGAACCTTTTGTCCATGTTCAGGGAGACGGTCTTCCTGTCTCTGAACTTGCGATACTGCTCGATGGTCCTCTGCAGGGCCGCGAAGTCAGGATCAGCCCCGACCCTGGCGCTGGATTTCCGTCCGAGTGCTTCTATTCTCGATGCCATGCTCTGGTCATCCCTCCACTTTTCGAACTTGACCGGCGCGATGCAATCCCATTCGAGGGAGTTCCTCGATCGGCTCTCTCCGAAATCGTCCGAGTCGGAGATAGATGGCAGCACGATGTCAGAGATGATGCCGTTTCTCTGTGTGGAGGAGCCATTGATCCTGTAGAACTTGGCATTCGTTATCTTCACGGACCCGCTGTCGCCATTCATGCCCCAGTATTTGAGAAAGAGCTCGAGATCCATGACCGTCTGGACGGTTCCCTTTCCGAAGGTGTGGCTGTCTCCGACGATGATCCCTCTTCCGTGGTCTCTGATTGCCGCGGCGAATATTTCGGATGCCGAGGCGCTGAGACGGTTGACCATGACCATCATTGGGCCGCTGTAGGCGATGTCGTCCTCGACATCGAATTTCACATCGGTCTTGTCGTCCCTTGATCTGACCTGGACCACGGGGCCGTTCTTTATGAAGAGTCCTGTGAGCGTGATCGCCTCGAAGAGGCTGCCGCCGCCGTTGGACCGCAGATCCATGATGAGTCCGTCAATCTTCTTGGAGTTGAATGATTCGAGTATTTTTCTGACATCGGATGTGGAGCTTTTCGGGTCGAGGCCTTTCTCCGCCGCGTTCCAGTCGAAGTAGAAGGATTCGAGCTTCACGACTCCGATGCGGGTTTTGGCCGTTCCGCACTGGTGCTCGATGATTTCGGACTGGGCCTCCTGATCTTTAAGCGTGATCTTGTCGCGTTTTATTTCGACCATTGCCGGAGGCGCTCCGAGTCCTTTCTTTCCTGAGAGGATGGTGAGGAGGACCACGCTGTCCTTCTTGCCGCGGATTAGGCTGACCACCTTGGAGAGAGGCATGTCCACGACATCAACAGGCTCCTCCCCCTGCTGGGCGACGGCTATAATCCTGTCGCCGGGATGCAGTTTGCCCGAAGCCTCTGCGGGCCCTCCTGGCACGAGATCCACTATTTTCGTGTATCCGTCCTGTTGTGACAGTGTGGCGCCGATGCCTGTGAGCGAAAGGCTCATCTGTATGTTGAAGTCCTCCACGCTTTTCGGCGCCATGTATGCGGAGTATGGATCGAAGACCATTGCCAGGGAGTTGAGGTATCTCTCGAGTTTGTCTATCGGGCTGTCCTCTCTGAAATATCGCAGGTAATTGGCATATCTCTTCATGACTCTGTCCTCCGGCTTGAAGGCCTTGGTCCAGAGCAGTTCCTCCTCGGACTGGCTGTTCTTTGTGGCATCTTTCTCGGCCGCTCTCAGCATGAGCTTCGATGTGAGGATGTCGTTCTTGATCTTTCTTCTCCAGAGGTCCTCGCGCTCATGGGAATTGGCCGGCCAGTCGGCCTCGCTGCGGTCCGGGGTCCACTCCTCGTCCAGGCTGAAGTCCATCCCGGAGGCCAACGCTTTTTCAGAGAATTTGTTGAAGTCCGATATCCTGGCCGAGAGCATCTGGTGCACGACGAAGGCGAATTTGATGTCGCCCTTGAGTATCTGGTCGTCCAGAAGGTTTCTGTTGGCGGCTAGCGACGCGATATCCTCCTTGGTGAAATATATTTTGGACGGGTCGAGTGCTCTGAGGTATTCGTCGAAGAGCTTTGCGGACGCGTCGTCGTCCAATGTTTTTTTCGAATAGTGCTCCCTGACCAGGATATTGGCGGTCGTCCTTGTGATCACGCCCATGTCCTGTTCGGAAAAATACTGTTCATCGGCGGGCAGAATCGGGGAGGACAGCAGTATGGCCGCCGCCGCGATGGCGTTTGCGAGTCGAACTGCCGTCATTTTGTCCATTGCCATTGTTTCTCCTGTTGCTACGCAGGGGCTGATGATCTTATTTTGTCTTCGCCGGTTTGAGGTCGTAGACGAGGATCGCGCACGCGCCGACGCTTCCCTTTATTCTGAGTTGATAATTGCCCGCCGGGATAGTCTTGATATCCCCTTTTATATCGAGATACTTCTTTGCGCCCAGATCGAATATGTTTGCGGGCTGGAGCTTGTCGCTGCTCTCCCCGCGCGCGGTGTCGGCGTATTTGAATCTGAGGTTGACGGCCTCGTAGCCTTCAGGCACGGAGAACCCGCCGGCCTTGAGGATTTCCTCGCCCTTTGACGACAGCTCGATGGATGAGCCGACGTTGAGCATCTTGTTGAACTCCTGGGCGGAGGCTGCGAAAATCGCAAGCGCGGCGATGACGGATATCAGAATCTTGCAGTGGGTTTTCATTTGAATATGTCCTTGACCTTGTCCATTGCTTTCTTTGCGCCTTCGACCGCGCCCTCGGCCCCGTCCTTTAGAATTTGGCCGGTTCCCGACACGGAGCTCTGGAGCGACGAGAGCAGTTTGGTGATGAAGATGTCGAGGGACTCCGAGAAAGTCACGCCCTCGTTTTCCCCGCCTATGTCCTTGATGACGATGGAGGGCAGGGGGATCGGGACTGCCGCGCCGCCCAGTCCCTTGACGCTGGCTCTGATCCGGCTGTTTATGACTTTTATCTCCCCTATCTGTATTTTTCTCTGTTTTTTTCCCAGCTTGCCTCCCGGAGTTTCGGCGGAAGATTTCTCCTTCTTGGAGGCATTGTCAAGATTTTCCTTTATCTTCCCGATGTTGCTAGGCAGTCCGGCCTCGTATGTCACCTGCATTCCGTCAACGACTATGCTTTCGATGCGCACGGTGTCGCTGGCCAGCGAAGCCATGGCGATCTTTATTTTCAGGGATGCCAGTTTCAATGCCGAATCGCTGCTGTATCCCTCCGGATTCCCAAGCACCAGATCTTTGATGTGGAGTTCGCCCGAGAGGATGTTGAAACTGGCGTCGCCCAGGCTTGCCGGCGCACCGGTTAGCCTGGGCACGGTGTTCTCCACCGCGAAGGACGCGATGCGTCCGAAGAAAAGCTGGACCGCGACAAGCGCGGCCACAACGAGCAGTAGAACCAGTCCGATTCCAATCGCGAGATTTCTGCGTATCTTTTTCATTTTCTTCTTCATATTGTCTCCATGTTGTGTTTGTTCATCCTGTTTATTCGGATAATCTAGCCTCGACCAGCCTGTCCAGCAAGTCCTTCGAAGGTTGCCAGGCTCCTCCGTGGAAGACGTATCCATTGGAGGACATCAACTTCTTCTCGACTTCGGCCTCGATGGTTTTCCTGATGGCGGAGAGCTTCTTCTTGTTCTCCGCGTCGAAGGCATCCTTCTTATCCTGCACATATTTCTCCACGGCTTTGCCTTCGGGCATCCATCTGTTTTGGAACTTGCAGAAGCCGTTCTTGCGGTAATAGGGATCCTGGCCCATCTCCTTGGCTATCCTGTCCCTGGCGTCGGCCTGCTTCCGCTTGATGTCGGCATCATGCCTGGACCTCGCCTTGGATGTCTCCTCCTTGAGGAAATCCTCGATGAGGCTGTAGTCGCCCTTCGAATCTTTTATGAATCCGAGCGACTTGAGATAGTTGTCCTTGCCGGTCTTCTCCAGCCCCGTCTTGAACTTCTGTTTTTCGGCCTCGAAATTGGTCTTGACCTTTTCCGTCTCGCTTGCGACCTTTTTCTGGGAAAGCGCCTCGTCGAACCTCCATCTCTGGGTGGCGGGAATGTCGCGCAGGAGGATCTTCCTGCCGCCGATTATGACCTTGGCCCCGGATTTGCCGTCGAAGGTTCCGCTGACCGGGTTTCCCGCGCCGTCCATGGTTTTGACGGTCTCGCCCTTGTAGAAGCCTCTGTATCGGTCGTATGCGTTCTTGATGCGCAGGGCCAGTTCCTTCTGGGAGAACTTCTCCTTCGCCTTCTCCTCGATATGCGTCTGGAATCTCTCGAGTGCCTGTCCCAGCGAGCAGTCAGGCTTCGCTATCGGCTCGGAAAGTCCGATCTTCCTGACTATCTCGGCTCTTGCCGCATCCTCGTTGAAATCCTTTTTCAGGGAGGCCAGTGCGTTGGCCTCCTTTTCTGCCAGCTCCTTCTTGCGGCCCTCCTCCAGCTGCGCGAGCGAAATGGAGGGATTTCTCGGTTTTCCCGAGATGGCGAGCTGCTTCAGCGCCTCGGCTTCGGCCGCCTTGGCATCGAAGCCGCGGGCGCCGCGCAGCTCCTCGGCGAGCTTTCGGTCCACCTCCTGCGCAATGAGGGCCTTGATCTCCTGGATGGATTTCGTGGGAGCCTCCACGCCGGGGTTTACTCCGATCGAGGATGCGATCTGGATGTACGCGTCCTTCCTCTTCTTCGAGTTGATGGCCGAGCGCGCCAGAAAAACTGCGAGGAGTACCGCGAATATGGCGAGCAGGGCCACGGTCAGCACTACATTGCTGCGCCTCTTGCCAGCCTTGGCTATCGCGTCGAGCGATTCCGGAGGGAGCTTCATCGGAGGAGCCGAAGTATCCGGATCAGAACCGAGCGATTGCATCATCTGCTCTACGTCCGCCTTGAGAGCGTCAAAGGAGTGGTATCGGTCATTGGGCCTTCTCTTGATCATCTTGTCCAATATCTCGACGCTCCTGCGGGTGCAGTGCCTCAGATGTGTCTCGACCGTGGATATCCTCAGAGATGTAACGTGCTTGGAGATCAGGTCCTTTATCTCGGCCTCGGAGTAGTAGGTCTTTCCGGCGAGCATGTGGAAGACGACCATCCCGAGGCTGTAAATCTCGCTGTATTCGCCTTCGGGTGCGCCGACAACCCTCTCCGGGGGAAGATAGAAGGGGGACCCCTCGATGTGCTCCGAATGCGCGATGCCGGATGTGGCGTCCGCCAGCGGGAGACATAGGCCGTAGTCGTAGAGCTTGAGCTGCCCCTTGGAGTTGACCATGATGTTCTCCGGCTTGAGGTCCCTGAAGAGATATCCCCTCGATATGATGTGCCTCTCCGCCTCGATTATCTGGAGGGCGAGCTGCCATGCCTCCTTCTCCTCGTATCTTTTCCTGGACGCGATTAAGTTGTCGAGCCTCTCGCCTTCGGAGAATTCAGACACGATGAAGAATCCTCCGTCCGAGTTGCCGTAGTCAATGACCGAGACTATGTTCCTATGGCTTCCAAGCGCCTTGCCGGCCTCCGCCTCCCTGGCGAGGTTCTCGATCAGCCTGGAGTCAGACGACATCGCGCCGGGGAGCAGCTTCACCGCGAAATCCCCCGCCCCGGAGCCGGCCCGGGCCTTGTAGACCCTGCCCATGCCGCCACCGCCGAGAGGCTGGTAGAGCCAGTATCCGGAGACCTTGAACGGGATGAAGTTTGGAGTGCCGCATGACGGGCATTTGCAGACGGAGAGCGCCTCGCAATCCATGAGACGGATGTGGTGGCCGCAGGACTCGCATTTCACGAATCCCGCGTCGAGGTCTCCTATGCTGATTCTATCCTGCACTGTTTCTCCGTGATCCGAACGTGGCTCCCGGGGCCAGTCGGGTTGATTGTCCGAAAGAAATGCTTACTATATAGTCCTAAACTCAAATTTCTATTGAATTGTGAAAAATCAGAGAATATATTAGGGCCAGGCGAGAAAATGAAAAAAAACCGTTGCGGGGGGATTTTTGAAGACCGACTCTCTTGAAAGATGGACCAGCGAAAGGTCCGCCGAACTCTATGGCGTCTACAACTGGGGCGCGGACTATTTCGACATATCCGGGAACGGCCATGTCGTGGTCTATCCCAACGGCAAGGGAAACGGCAACCCCGTGAGTCTCATGGACATCATGTCCGGCGTGAAGGAGAGAGGCCTTCAGACCCCGGTGCTGCTGAGGATAGGCGACATCCTCGACTCCAGGATCAAGCACCTCCACGAGGGCTTTAAAAGCACGATAGAGCACCACGGCTACAAAGGATCCTTCAGGGCCGTATATCCGATCAAGGTGAACCAGCAGCAGCAGGTTGTCGAGGAAGTATGCAGATTCGGCGCCTCATACCACCACGGGCTCGAGGCCGGAAGCAAGGCCGAGCTCATCACCGCGCTCTCCATGCTGAAATCCCCCGACGCATGCCTCATCTGCAACGGCTACAAGGACGAGGAGTTCGTGGATCTCGCGCTCTATGCCACCAAGATCGGCGTCAGGTGCATCATCGTGGTCGAAATGCCCGGGGAAATACCTCTGATCATGGAAAGATCGAAGAAACTCAACATCAGGCCGAACCTCGGAGTCCGCATAAAACTCTCGTCGAAGTCCGGCGGACACTGGTCCGACTCCGGCGGCGACAGGAGCGTCTTCGGCCTCACCGTCTCCCAGGTCGTTGACACCCTGGATATACTGAAGAACAACGGATTCCTCGACTGCCTCCAGCTACTGCACTACCACCTCGGCTCCCAGATACCGAACATCAGGGAGATCCGCTCCGCAGTCTCCGAGGCGTGCAGGATATACTGCGAACTCCATGCGGAGGGCGCGAAAATGCAGTATCTCGACATAGGCGGAGGCCTGGCCGTGGACTACGATGGCTCCCACACGAACTTCGCGAGCAGCAGGAACTACACCCTGGAGGAATACTGCGCCGACATCGTCGAGGTGGTCATGCAGAGCCTCGACGAGAAGGGAGTCCCGCATCCGGTGATAGTCGCCGAGTGCGGCAGGGCCATTGTTGCATATTACTCCGTCCTCCTCTTCAACGTGCTCGACCGCAGCACATACGAGCCGCAGGAAATCCCGGACAGGCGCGAGGTGAAGAAGGTCCACAAGATGATACAGAACCTCCTCGAGGTCCAGAAGGGCATCAATGTCAGGAACGTCCAGGAATACTTCCACGACGCTCTCTTCTACCGCGACGAGATCAGGCAGCTCTTCCGCAACGGACAGGTCTCCATGCGCGAGCGAGCCATAGCCGACAACATCTTCTGGAAGATAGTCACCACGATATCCAACGACATCATCCACAAGATGAAGGTCCTCCCCAAGGAGTTCGAAAGCATCGAGGACATCCTCGCCGACATATACTACTGCAATTTCAGCGTCTTCCAGTCGCTGCCCGACTCATGGGCCATAGACCAGCTCTTCCCGATAATGCCCATCCACAGGCTGAACGAGGCGCCCACACGCAGGGCGCTGCTCTCCGACATCACATGCGACTGCGAGGGCAAGATAGACAAGTTCATAGGCACACACGAGATAAGAAACTCCATACTCCTCCACGATCTCAAACCCAATGAGGAATACTATCTCGGCGTCTTCCTCGTCGGCGCGTATCAGGAAACCCTCGGCGACCTCCACAACCTCATGGGCGACACCAACGTGGTGACCGTCAGGGCAAAGGAGGACAACGGCGGATATGAAATCGTCCGCGAACTCGAGGGCGACAGCGTCGCAGATGTCCTCTCATACGTCGAATACGACCCAAAATCGCTCGTGCTGCAGTTCAGGGAGAAGGCCGAACAGGCCGTCCAGGCAGGACTGATCAGCGCGCAGGAGCGGAAGGAGATAACCGACGCATACGAGAACGGAATGCGAGGATACACATACTTCGAAAAATAGGATGCCCGGCGATCCGCCAAACGCTCACCCCAGCCCCCTTTCTTCCAGATCATCCTCGTTCAAAGACAGGAAGTGCCCAATCTCGTGCAGAAGCGTCTCCCTCGTCAGAATATCGAACTCATCAGGATCATCCCCGCTCTCGTCACGCAGATTGTCAACGTAAAGTCGTATCCGCGGGATCTCCGGACAGCTGCCCATCTCCGCAAAAGCGGGCCCGCTGAAGAGACCGAGAAGATCCTTCTCCTCGTCATCAACGCGTCCCCCGACCAATTCGACCGGACAGCGCCGCATCGCGGCGCTTATGTCCTCCGGCAGGCTCGATAGGCATTCGCGGAGCACCCCTTCGGCACGGGATTTCCAAGACAGTCGCCGTTCCTTCATGTCCGGAGCCTCGCAAAAGACATCGGCACCAGTCTGTGTATGTTATTGAATAATAGATATATAATCACTTGAGCCGGTTTCGGAAGTTGTGGAGCTAAGGCGATTGCATAACTGTCCGGTGAAGCTCAAGCGAAGACATACCTGTCCGGCGTAGCATTTGCGAAGACGGATCGGGTCTCTTGGGTCCCGAAATTTTGGGCTGTAAGGGGTTTTTTCTTGCGCACGCTCTTCATAGCTAAAATCATGCTGTTTTGACAGGCAGACCATGGGAATTCCATCGTTTTCGCTAATCTACTGCCACTTGAGTTCGATTTCAAGCCCCCGAATGGTAGTTCTG
>DYMC01000101.1:0-1442 GCA_020721745.1 Lentisphaera sp.
GTATTCCATCTTTGGCGACGATCTTCTTATTCCCTTTCTTTTTCATGAGCTTCCTGAGAAACTTATCAAGATCGAAGAGCGGACATCCAAGGCGTTTTGCAATATCCCTTGTGCGCCGGCGGTATTGCTCGACGCACTGGTCGAGTCCGCCCCATTCGGCGTAATAGGGATCATTTTTCCACGCATGCCATTCGTTGACAACGGGAGGGAATGTGACGAGGACTGTTTTCCCGCCTTTGTCCGTGATCTTCCTGTTTATTTCCAAAATGTTCTTCTCGAAATCATCGACGCTTACCGCGCGGGCATCATGGACAGTGTCGTTGCCCCCGAATTCAACAAGCACCAGTCCTGGCATGTGCGAAAGCACATCTTCCTGAATTCTCTTCAATCCTTCCGCTGAGGTGTTGCCGTTGCCACCGGCATTGAATACGGCGATGTTCTGCTTCCCATTTTTATTCAACAGCCCGGGAAGCAGCTCCACCCAGCCAGAACCAGCGGGGACACCATAGCCGCGTGTGATTGAATCTCCAAATGCCACCACCGTGTCCCAGTCCGCCTTATCAGATTTTCTGGAGGGCTGGGCCGCAGGAACGGAACCGCATAATAAATTCAGCAGCACCATTATCATAATTCCTTTGCTTGACATTATGGGAGATTTCATTTCAGCCGATCAGACTTTTGAGAATATAACGATCCAGTTCCTCGTAGTCGCGGGTGCTGACAAGCTGCTTGATTTTTCCATCATCGAGGGATCTGCTGATTTCAAGGAGGCGCAGGAAAATTTCACGGCTGTTGCTGAGATGCTTTGTCGCGACTTCGGCTTTCTGTGTGCGCATCGCCTTCACATCCAGTCCAATCCATTCGCCATTGTTTCCAAAACCATGCCTGTCCAGAATGCGCACCTGGTTGAGCGCCCTGCGCAGATCCACTGAACCAAAGGATTTGTCCTGGTCGTACTTCAATCCGTTCTGATCGTTGAGGTGGACGCTCCACAGTTTATTGTGTGCCATGGCATATCCCATTTCGTCGGAAGGATCAAGCCCTGCGAGAATCGCATGCGCGCTCTCTATCAGACAGCCGACACGTTCAGGCGCATTGGTGAGCAGTCCGAGTCCGATGGCATGTCCAATGGTCGGAATATATGTGTGGTCCATAGGCTCGTTTGGCTTGGATTCAATCATAATTTTGATTTTCGGGTCATAATCGAGCATTGTCTGCAAGGCTTCAACAATGCGTTTTACGGATTCGACAGAATCTTTGGCTTCACGGATATAAGTGCCTTCGCGGGCCAGCCAGAGCACAATATTTTTTGTTCCAAGCGCGTTTGCGATGTCTACGCACCTGAGACTGCGCTCAAACGCGTATTTTCTGCAAGCCGGGTCGTTGTTGGTATAGCCGCCGTCAATGGTGCGGGGATCCTCCCATAGGCGCGGGGCTACAAA
>DYMC01000101.1:1542-8779 GCA_020721745.1 Lentisphaera sp.
GATCCTCCCATAGGCGCGGGGCTACAAATTCGGCGACAAGGCCGTGCCCGTCAAGTTTTGTTTTGACTTCCTTGGCTTCAGCAATGATCTGTTTCGGGTTGAGATCGTTCATGCGCGGCACCGCATCGTCATCGTGGAACTGAACGCCGTCAAAACCCAGCTTCTTATAGGTCTCCAGCTTTTTGTTGAAGGCAATACTTTCGCGGACAGTCGGACCGAACGGATCCGCACCTTCATGAATGTTCCACGGACCAAACGAGAATCTGAACGTGCCTTTCATAACAACACCCCTTATGTTTGTTTTGTTTTTCGATATTCCAATTTAGGATTTTGCGCCGATACACTACATCCGTTGCTCCCCTACAAGCAATGGATGCACTTGCAAATAACTTGTATATTCCAGCAGAACAGACAACGCCGTCAATTCAGCTTGCTGTCGAGTTCCAACAAGGCATTCACCAGTTCCGAGTGAATATCGAGAAAAGGCATTCTGCCGCTAATCATCGGGACAATATCGGCGGCATAACCGCCGCGTCCAGCCGCTGTCTTGTCAGGGGCGTACCCCATATTGCCGTTTGTAATTCCCATTACAAGTGCGACCGGCGCCTTTGCTGATGCGACAACATCATTTTTTATCGCCTGCATGATTTCAAACGGAGCGCCAAGAAATTCCACTGGACCAAGTCTTATTCCTTGGATTTCTCCGATCTGTATTTGGAGCTCCTCCCCTGCTTCAATGCGGCTTATGATTGAACGCAAAGCATACATTTTTACGACTGCCATCCGCAGTTCTTTGCTTTTGTCCGAAGCGTCGCCGGCATAAACAACAGCTTCATTTTCTGCAAGCATTTCCTTGATTTTGCCCAAAGGGATTGCTTTGGAAGAAAATTTCTGAAACATATCAACACATTTGAGATCGCTTACGGAAAGAGGTTTTGCCGTCTGCAACCCTCTTCTAACGGAATTTGCGAATCTCGCAGCGACAATGTCAAGCGCCAGCAACGACTCCTTTTCCGGCTTGTGGACTACGCAGGAATTGACATCCCCCTGCGCACCTTGAAGGAAAAGCCCGATGGCGCCTGGATTCTCACGTTCCAGATTGTTCATCGCCACACCGCAGTAATCGCCATGGATATATCTCGTCTCCTGACAACAGACAACAGGGTGGCAGCCAAAATAAGCCATGAACCCATCCATTTTTCCATTTGCCTTGTCAATGAATTTTAAGACATGGCATTTGGTGTCGGTTAGTTCAGGCTTTGCCGGTCGCCAGTCATCGCGCAGGACATCTTCCAGCGGCGGGGCATCCTTGTCATATTCGCGGTTCAATCCGATTCCTTCGCATGGAACTGTGCTGTGAAGCATTTCCGTTTCCTTCAATATCTTTCAAGGGCACCCATGCAGGCTTTGGCTATTTTCCCTGGCAAGATGGAAATATATGGTTCATCCGCATTTCCCCATCCGATATAGGCACCGGTATTGGGTCCGCTATGGGTATGAGTGCAATGCACCATTATGTTTCCAGCAGGGATTCCGGTCTTTTCCTCAAGAGTCCGCTTCACTTCCAGTGCTATTTCAGAGGTGACACCGATCAGATCACAGCTCACGATAAGAGCCTGAGTCCCGTCATGTTCGAAAGCCGCGGCACGAGCCTTTAGCGGATCTCGCACGCCAATCGAATATCTGTTCAGGAAAGGACCAAACCCGCTCAAACCTACCCCAACCCTCGGAGTAATGTCGACTTCAGAAAATCCAGCTTTCGTCATGGTTTTTCCTTGTTTATCCGCTACTTTGCATCCACTTTATAGTTTATCAACTCTCGATAATTTTCCACGACTTTAGAAATAATTGCACATATTTTTTTTATTTTTTCTATATCATTCCCGAGAACCGGATGTGATATGCAAACCGAATGTTGAGTTCCAATTCCTTCGGCTACAGGACATGAACCGCCGTCTATCCGATATTCGCCTTTCCTCATATTGAAGAGGATGTGCTTATAAACCGGACCGTAGGTTCCACCGCAGACAAGGCCTTCCGCATTTAACGCCGCAATAATATTTGCCAACGGAATGTCCTTCATCGGAGCTGAATCGAAAATCAGGACAAACGCGTAATAACCCTGCGGGTCGGCCTTGCGTCCGCGAGCTTGCACCCTGACACCATCGAGCCTGGCAACAGCATTCTCGATTATAGCGGCATTCCTGTTGTAGGTGCTTACCAACTTCTTCAATCCATTGAGCTGATCTGCGAGAATCAGCGCTTGGAACGCGGTGCCGCGATAATTATGGCATCGTCAGTCCTTCGGGAGGCCCATGCTTCGCACCGCCCTGTCCTGCTCCGTTGGGATACCCGATATGCTTGGTGCGGAAAAGACGGTCAGCAAGCCGATCGTCATTCGTCAGACATATGCCGGCCTCACCTGCGGAAACAGTCTTCGACTGCTGAAAGCTAAACGATCCGACATCCCCCCACGAACCGACTCCGCGCCCGTTCCAGACTCCGCCCTGCATGTGGGCGCAATCCTCCACAACCGCTAGCCTCTGCCTTTTCGCTATCTTTATGATCTTGTCCAGATCGGCCATCGAACCATACAGATGGACTGGTATGACAGCCTTTGTCCTCGGATTGATCGCCTTTTCGAATTTCTTCGGATCCATGCACAATGTCGTTGGCTCGATGTCCACAAAGACCGGCTTTGCCCCGACGTATCTTACCGCCATGGCCGTGGCGATCCAGGTCAACGCGGGAACAACGACTTCATCCCCCTCGCCTATTCCGAGTGCTTCCAGGGCGCACTCCAGGGTGACGGTGCCGTTGACCATGAAAATTCCATGTTTGGCACCGTGATATTTGGCATATGCCTTTTCAAACTCCTGTTCCGATGGACTATTGAAGGACCATTTTCTTGAGAGATAAAGCTCCTTCAGTTTATCTCCCGTTTTTTCCGAGGTCGGCGGCCACGGAATCCCATTGATTGGAGTGGATACCGGTTTTCCTCCTAAAAGCGCCAGCTTTGACATTTTTTACCCCGATGTTTATTATTGAGATATTGAATATTGCTAACAGTCTTTCCCTTTTTCAGCACAAATCTACTTGTATTCTGTCCGTAGTCAATTAATGTAAATTGCTAAAAATTAATCAATATTGCTATTTTATAGGATTCAAAGAGGTTCGAGGAGTTAAAACGGAAGTTCCATAATTTCTCCGCGTATTCTGGTCGTTGCGACTTAAATGATTATATATTAATAACTTATGAGTAATTTAGAAAAATCATAAGTAATATAGTGCAGAGTAAATGCCATTTATTTGTCTGTATCTGATGAAATCCGCTTGAGTTAAGGCGCACAAACGGCCCACGCTGAAGCTGTGAAAACTAACAAAAGTGCCTTGCTAATGAGCTCATCATATTGTTTACATTCTTTGGCAGGGATGCCATTCTCCGAAGGAGAACCGTCCGTCAGCGCGATACCCCGATATCACCAGCCCATTTTTTTCGGGAAAAACGGTCTAGCTCCTGCGTAAGAGTTCAGTAAACCCCGTCATTTTACTGAACTCTTACGTGTACAAAATGCAAAAACGGATTGGAATGGCTCGAATACATTACGTTTGATACGATAAAACATTGTTTTTGCATTTTGTTTAAGTAAATATTCACTGAAGACGTGAGCTTCGCAACGTCTCAAGAATGACGGGGTTCAGTGAATATTTTCGCTCCTGCTTCCGAGCAGATCAAGGACAGCTTCGGCCTCGGGTTCCGGGACATTCCCCCAGATGGACTTCAGGCGTCTGCGAATTTCGCAGTCCTGCACATCTGGCGGGAAGAGGCGGCGCGCCGCCAGCTTCGCGCCCTTCGCGAACTGATTGCAGAGAACGCCCTGCGAGATGCAAAGCCTGATGGTGCCCACCATCCTGTCGTCCCAGCCGAGCTTTCTCCCGATATCCCGGCAGACGCGATCCACCGAGTCCCTCAGGAACGGATTGAGCATCCTGCCGAGGAGATCCTGGGCGTATGCACGGAACCCCTTCTCGTCGAAGAAATCCTTTTCATCCCTCCATTTCCCGAGCAGGGCGGCTCCGGACTCCTCGATGAAGGCCTTTTTCCCTATCTCCACGATGTCGGGATGTTTCGATAGCTCGTGCATGTAGGAGAGACCATTCGCAGAAGCGTGGATTCCAAGCAGGAAGTGCACCGCGTTGTGTCCGTAGAGCTTCGCCTCCTCGAACGGCAGGAGATTGTCCTTCACGTGGAGGCCGGCGATTTTCCTCTCCTCTATCCCCGGACATGTGGACACCAGTATCCTGTTGAATTCCTCGACCAGATGCCCTCGCCCTGCCCCCGGCGCAAGCTCCAACAGCCCCCTGCCCCGGCATTCCTCCGCGGAGACAACCCCGCTCATCTTGCCTATCACCGTGTTGAGACAGAATGTCTGCGGAAAACCAGGGCCAATCTCTGCGGCCAGCATCTCCGCGGCATGGTTGTGGTTCTCGGCAGTATATACGAACCTGCGGTGCTCCGGCGAAGCCTCGAAGCCCCTCCTGAGCCAACCCGCGATTTTCGCAAAAAACGCAACGCTGGGCAGAGCCGTGCAGATCTCGTCCGCTTCGGACACGGCGCAGATCAAGGCATCCATGTCCTCCGGATCTGCGGGATTGAAGACCTCCACACCCCGAATAGTCCTGTGAAAAACCCTGTCGGCGGACGCGACGTTCAAGCGGATTTCCCCTCCCCCCGCCCTGACGCTGGCCACAAGCGCCGCATCCACGTCGGCCACAACAAGCCTGTCGAAACGCCCCTCGGCTCCGGAAAGAAATATTCCAGTCTGTATCGGACCAAGACCTATCCCGAGAAAACATCCCATTGCGCATCTCCCTTGATGTTTAGAGGTAATTGCAAAATTGCTTGTGGACTCCAACGGATTTACCCGGATACGACTTGTCTGCTGTCGTTTTTTGCCAGGGCGGTCTCGCCGAAACTAACACGGACGGTTCACCTTCGGAGAATGCCGTCCCTGCCCTCGTCGCCGGGAGCAACAAGTTTTGGGCCCGGGATAAATGTATAAAGCTGGGATCACCTCCCTTTTGCCGGCGGATATTCGTTGCAGAGGAGATGAAGCGGGGCTTCGTCCTCGTCTATCTTCGGGAATCTTCCGGCCGGCTCGTGGAAGCGGTTGTCCGCCGAATCGTCGTTGACCTTGGAGACCTCCCCGACGAGGCACGTGCCCCCCTCCGCCCAGAAACAATGATACACTAAAGGTTCCAGTGTGATGCTTTGCCCGGGCTTCAACCTGATCCTGGCGCCCGGCCTCACCCGATTGGTCACGCCGTCAATCTGGACTGTGAAACTCTCCATTGACAGCTCGTCGTTCCGTCCGGCCTTCCACAGCCTCATGACGAGTACGGCGCCCCCGCGGTTTATGATGTCCTCCGTCTTCTTCCAGTGGTAATGGATCGGTGTGAGCTGCTTCTCAAGGACCACCATTATCTTCTCCGCATAGTTCTTCGCGGTGCCGCCGTCCGGCCCCCCGTTCCGGATGGTGAACAGGAGAAGACCGGTCCTCCTGAAGTCGCCGGAACCGAAGTCGCTTATGTCCCAACCAAGCCCGCACCTGCGTATTTCATCGCATTCGCTTCCCTTCGCCCTCCATTGCTTCGGCGACCAGAACGCCCATTCCGGCAAATTGAACTTGTTCTTCTTGAAAAAAGCGATTGCCTTCCTCATCTCATTGTTTATCTCGGATCTCTTCATGGCATTCATCCATCTTTATTGTTTTTCTTCCCGCCGCCAAACCCCTGTGCCCTCGTCGAAAATCCATCCACGCCCATCAAGCTCCGGATCGAAAACGGGCAATCTCCCGGATCTTGTCAGGGCGAGGGTCTCGCGCCAAGTCCTTATCCCGCTCAACGAATCCGCCTTCTGGACATTCTGCCATCCGGCGCAGACCGCCGCCTTGAGACAGTCTTCCGGACGCATCCCCGCGGAAAACGCCATGAGAAATCCAGCTATCGAGCTGTCGCCAGATCCGGTCGAGCCGGCGAAGTTCTCCGCCTTGTAGGCCGGACACCAAATGCATTTTTGGCTCCATGCCGCGGATCCGCCGCCGAGCAGTCCGGCAAGGGGAGATTTCGCCCCGATGCCGTCCGTCCTGAGAAGCCATCCCCTTGTCCCGATCTTGAGGCAGGACACGGCAGCCCCCAGCTTAAGCGCCTCTTCTGCGATTTTCGCAATCTCACCGGGGGCGGTGGCAAAGGACATGTCCCCCGCGCCGACTTTCCTCTTCATCTGCATATAGCGCCTCTTGTCGAGCATGAAGAAAGCCTCCTCGAAGGAGGGAAGGAATATGTCCACATGGGGCAGCACCCTCGACAGAACTTTCCTCCAGTCCACCCGCCCGAAGAAGGAATCCGGGTCGGGCAACGACATGTCCAGCGACGTCACGCAGCCGCATCTCTTCGCGGCCTTGAATATCTTCAGGAGCTCCGCACCGTCATTGTCCGCGACCCGCCTCATGAGAGAAGGGTATCCGAAATGGAAGATGCGCGAATCCCGCATGATGCCAAGAGGAAGGTCTCTCGAACTGTATTCGTCGTTCGCACCGGTGCAATGCAGAAAGCTCCTGTCGGTGCGCGGCGGAGAAATGACCACCGTGTATGAGCTGTCTAAGCTCTTCGACAGAGAAACCCCCTCCACCCCTCCGTATTTCCTCATCTCCGAGAGGATTATGCGCCCGAAGTGGTCGTCGCCTATCTTCGTCGAGAATGCGACTTTCGCGCCGAGCTTCGCAAGCGCGAAGCCGGTGTTTGAAACGGCTCCGCCAGTTGATATCGAACATGCGCCTATGTTCAGCAGCTTCCCAGGGACGATGACGGAACCAATCCCTTTCCCGGTAATCTTCAGATCCGACAAGTCCGGAATCAAATCGAGGCATATGTGCCCCCCGACCATTACATCGTATTTTCTCATATCGAACTCTCCAACCTGATTCCGTGATGGTCTTTTTGACCATCGTCCTTTTTTGTTTTTCAACGCGTAGGCTACATCCCGAAATGACTTTTTCAAGCACTTCGGCCAATTGTCCAGCGATAAAGAATGGATGACTGGAACGCTGGATGGGTGGATGGATGGAACGGCGATGGCCGCTGTCGGGGGGGGGCGGAACCCACGGGCTGAAGTCCGTTTGTGTCTGGAATGGATTTTACGGCACGTCGAGCTTGGACATCTGCACGGCTGCGGATT
>DYMC01000317.1 GCA_020721745.1 Lentisphaera sp.
TTTTCATTTTGATTCCTCCTTTTGTTTCGTTACGCCTAACGTCCAAGCTAACCCGGCGGGAATGGCGCCGAGCGACGTTGATTTCACCGAAAAGCCCGACCGCCATTCCCGCTCGGGTTCAGCGTCTTGTTAGCACGTCGTCGCATCAGGTCACAATTCTACGCAAGTGAGAGGGCGACTATGAGAAGGATTACTGTTAGTCCCCAGAGAACGGTCCCTATTATGCCCGTGATGAGTCCAGCCATTGACAAGGGCTCACGGAAGACCTTGCGCTGTTTCTTGGCGAGCACGATAGCTACAATGCCGCAGAGAAGGCCAAGATACGGAAGGAGGATACTAACGATACCGAGGACAAGGCTTGCGATACCGAATGACTGGTTTCCCGTCTGTTGCGGTGCCGCCGGAGCGCCAGCTAATGCTCCGTCAGGCGCGGCCGGAGCATTGTTGAGTAGGCTACAGACTTGGAAAATGAAGACCGGAATGAGAACGTAGTTTGGGGCGGCAAGGACTATGCCGAGCCAATGGGCACCCGCGATTGCCGCAATCGTGCCGATGCTGCCACTGATAGCACTGAAAACCGCAATCGAAAGTGGTAGTCCTTCGGACATGCGAGGCAGTTTCCCTTCCGATTTGGCGGCATAGGAATTCCAATCTTGAGACCAGCCCCAGAGAGCTTGGAACCACCAGTAGAGGTCGAAGACGGGGATGAACAAAAAACCAACGGCTTTGCCGGGGGTTGTTCGCGCCACGGTCTGCGGAATTGCCTTCCACATCTTGTAGATAAGGATTGCTAAGACCACGAAAGCGTAGATGCCGATAAGGCCACCCACCATTGCGAATGGTAAGTGTTCTTCCTCGATTGTGCCCTCGCCTGCGATTAGCGGGCCAATCCTGAACGGTGCGGCGAGCAGCGTCGCAGCAAGGTACGTCCCAAAGTAGAAGGGCTTACTTACCCGGTTCATCGTGCTGTCCTTTCTCCGTTCGTGCTAACGACCAAGCTCACCGGCGACAATGGAGCGCAGCGGAATTGCCGTCCGTTTTAGGGGGCGCTCGTGCAGAACGTGCTTAGTTTTCTAACAGCGCCCACGCATACACGGTCGAGGATTGGTCGTCCGCCAAGTGCTGGAGCCTGGCGATAAAGTCATCCCGATCATTGTTGTTGAGGAAAATCTTCCGTCCTTCAATACCCCGGCCCATGACATGACGGAGTACCCCAGGGGCGTCTAATCGAGCCAACCTTGGCATGTCATCATGTTGTTACCCCAAAATGAAAAAATAAAGCACCTCCTGCACGAGCGTCCCCTATCATGCCGAGAAGTTCCTGCACCGTGCTAAGCATAG
>DYMC01000102.1 GCA_020721745.1 Lentisphaera sp.
GTAAGTCGTTGATAATAAACAATCTTATTTTTTAGGGCGCGAAATTTGGGCTAGAATAAGGCAGATAAACAGAAATATATAGTTTTAATATGAAGAGCAACGTTGTCATAAAAAGAGATAAAAGCCAGCTGGGCGCGATAGCTGGAAGGCTTGGCGTTGCGAAGAGCTCCGTGTCGAGGGCTCTTTCCGGGAAGGGCGGTGTGTCCGGCAAGCTCAGGAGGAAGGTTCTGTCTCTTGCGAAAAATCTGAGCTATTCTCCGAATCCGTATGCTTCCGTCCTGCGGACCGGCAAGCGGCAGGGGCTCGCGGTGATTTCCGGCTTCATGACGCATGTGGTCATGCTGAGAAACAGGGCATTGCTCGATCTTGGACAGGAATATTTCGGGACGGTGAGGTTTTTCGTGATCTCCGCTGGAGAAGGCATCGAAGGCGCGGTATTGCAGGCGATCTCGTTCAATCCGCAGGCGATTGTCGTGAATTCCGTTCCGGGACTTCTCGGCGGCGAAATCGTGCCACGGCTGCTGTCCTACGGAATTCCCATCGTCTCGATAGACTGCGAGAACGGCTTTGGGAAAAATATCCGGATTGATCGTTCCGCAGGCACTGGGCAGGCAGCAAGACTCCTTATATTGTCCGGCTGTGAAAATCCGGTCTATCTTTCCGCGTCGGACATCGAAAACCCGGATGCCCGTCTTGATGGCATAATCGAGGCATACTCGTCTCTCGGCAAGAAACTGTCCGCCTCGCAAATATTCCCGATCGGCGGTATGCATGCGGACCCAATCAGAGCAGGGTATGATGCCGCGCGCAAAATTATAAGCACCACGCTTTGCGACGGAATCTTCGCGTATAGCGATGAAATGGCTCTGGGAGTGGCCAGGGCGCTTGCCGATGCGAAAATCAAGGTGCCGGACGAGATCAGGCTCGTTGGATTCGACAATCTCCCGTTTGCGGAATTCGTCTGCCCGAGTCTCACGACAGTAGCCCAACCCATCCGCGAGCCCGTTGATGTCGCATTGAAGGCATGCATCGAAGATTCTGGCAACGCAAAGTGCGAACGGAGCTTCGAGACGCGGCTCCTTGTTAGAGAGTCGGCACCGGCTTTGTCAAAAGTTCTAATGGGGAAAATTTTCAAATGAAAACAAGGAGAAATCTGCGATGAAGAAAAGCTATGTAGTCGTCGGAACCGGTGGCAGGTCGTCCATGTACATTACCGCGCTTGCCAAGGATTTCAGCGAAAGATGCGAACTGAAGGCTTTTTGCGACTCGAATCAGAAGCGCATGGATTTCTACAACGAATATATTTCAAAGGATCTCGGCCATCCACCGGTCCCGACATACAAGAACCATGACTTCGACAGGATGATCGCCGAACAGAAGCCGGATGTCGTCATCGTCACAAGCATTGACAGGACGCACCATCTCTACATCTGCAGGGCGATGGAGCTGGGATGCGATGTCATTTCGGAGAAGCCAATGACCATTGATGCCGAAAAATGCCAGATGGTCCTGGATACGGTCGGAAGAACAGGCAGGAATCTGACCGTGACCTTCAACTACCGATATTCGCCGAGGAACACGAAAGTCAAGGAGCTCCTCGCCAAAGGCATTGCTGGCGACATAATTTCCGTGCATTTCGAGTGGCTTCTCGACACGTCCCATGGCGCGGACTATTTCCGCAGATGGCACAGAGACAAGAGAAACAGCGGCGGGCTCATGGTGCATAAGGCTACACACCACTTCGATCTCATGAACTGGTGGCTTGGTTCATCGCCGGAAACCGTCTTCGCCATGGGGGATCTGCGCTTCTACGGCAAAGCCAACGCGGAAAACCGGGGAACGACAGAATTTTACTCGAGGGCGAGAAACTCGGAACTGGCATCCAAAGACCCGTTTGCGCTCAAGGTCACGGACGGGGACCGCTGGCTCAAAGGATTGTACTACGATGCCGAGGCGGAGGATTCATACTATCGGGATCAAAGCGTCTTCAGCGACGGAATCTCGATCGAGGACACTATGGCCGTGATGGTGAAATACAAGAACAAGGCGGTGATGACATATTCCCTCAACGCGTTCTGTCCGTGGGAGGGATACAGGGTCTGCTTCAACGGGACGAAGGGGCGCATCGAGTTCAATGTTGTCGAAAGCTCCTACGTAAGCGGGCATCACGAGGATTTCAACATGCCGGGCATGCGCGAACTCGAAGGCCGCAAGGAGGCGCTCGTCCCTGAAATAATCTTCCAGCCATTGTGGGGCAAGGCGAACGTCATTGATTACGAAAAAGGCGATCTTGGAGGACACGGCGGCGGGGACCAGAGACTGCTCAAAAACTTGTTCGAGGGCGTGACGGACAACAGTCTTGGACACGCAGCAAGCCACATTGACGGAGCGATGTCCATCCTAACCGGAATAGCCGCCAACACGTCGTTCAAGACCGGCTTGCCAGTCAATATCCGGGACATCATCAGATTCTGAATCCAGTACCAAAAATAAAATGCAAAATCACTTTTCCTATGATTTATTCTACAAGAAAGTACAAAAAATTGGCCGCTGACACCATGTTTTTCAAGGTGACAGCCAGTCTGTCATGAAGAAACTGTTGATTTCGCATTTTATTAGATGAGCTGATTTCAAAACTCCGAGTTAGAGGTAAATCCGTTGGAGTCCACAACTTTAGTTGTGTCTTATTATCAATAAGATACACAGCTGAAGCTGTGAACTCCAACTTTGAAATCAGCTCAATGGGGCAAATTTGAAATTGCCTCAGATGTAAAGATTCACTGAAGGACATGCTTCAGTGAATATTTACCCTTCGCACTGCGTCAGCTTGCTCGCCCCACCTTCGGTGCTGGCGAGGCGGGTAAACCCGCCGGCACTGCGTGAGGCGGGTAAACATCCTGTATCCTGCACCCTCCGCCTGTGTCACCACCCCGGCGTTACTCTAGGATGATCCGGCGCTTCCTTCTGGACGGCCTTCTCGGCCCTTCTGCAGATACTTCCTGCGAGGACGTTGCCGACGGAGGAAATGATCTTGGCCTCGGATAGCTTCTGCTGCACGTCCGTTATCTCGATCTCCGCCACCTTGGATTCGGCCGCGCCGAGCACCTCCCCGGTGTCGGGGTCCTTGACGGATTCCCCGAGCTCGTAGACGAAGAGCCTGTCGCCCTTGACCAGTCCCGATCCATCGCCCCGGTTGAGCACGATCTTGAGTCCCCCGACCGAGGCGACCTTTATCGGATATATCCCCTCGAGGACGTAGTTCGACGCCTTTGTGGCCGTGGCCTCGAAGAACCTGTCCTGGAATTCGCCCAGCGTCATCTCCTTTCTCTCGGAGAAGGCAATGTTCTTGCTGTTCAACTTCTCGTTTATGCTGTGCGCGCATACAATCTTGCCGGACTTAGTCTCTACCACCCTGAAATGCGTCTTGATGGCTCCTATTATGTTCGTCCTCCTCTCCCCGGTGATCTCTATGTTCTTCTGCTCGGCCTGATATTCGACCCTGTCTATGTATCCTACGACGAGATAGTCGGCGACAAGCAGCTTGCCTATCCTCTCCGCCTCGCCAGGCTTGGAATAGTCCGATTCGGTCAGGTTGTTCTCGTTCATTATCTTCCTGATGTTGGCCCTCTCGAGCACATCGAACTTGCGGGACTTCACGATGTTCTGCATAAGCTGGTCGGAGAAGGACGTCTCCACGACCGTCGGCTGTATGACCGTGTCCCCGAAACGTATCTCCAGACTCTGGTCAATTATGAACGGCATCACGGCGAGAGTCGGACGGTCCGCGCAGAACGCGGCGGCACCGAGCAGGGACAGGGCAAAGACGGCAAGAAGCTTCTTCATGTGGACTCCTCCATTTGTTTAAGGCGGAATATATCATCTGCAGAAACGGAAAACAAGCTTTCAATATTTTGTCGCCGACTTTTCGACGGGCACGCATCAATGGTTCCACCTGTTTCCGTGGCCAATTCTGACGAGATGATTGCAAAACTCTTTTTGCGGGCATGGCAACACGTGATTTCATACGTGTCAAGAGCATGCCCCTCCACGCCGATTTTCGCGAAAAATCGGCGTAAAAATGGAGGGACGCGGTTTTGCCTGCGGCAAGCGTCGCTTCGCTCGGCAAGGCGCGTCCGGAGTTTTGCAATTGGCTCCTGACAAAAAAACCGTGGAAGGGCTGATGAGGTGTCGGGGGGAGAACGGCATGCCCTTCCACGGCGGGAATCAGCAGACCGACTCTATCCTATCGCGTCGCCGCCCTTCTCTCCGGTCCTGATTCGTATGCACTCGACCAGTTCGGTGATGAATATCTTTCCATCGCCTATCTTCCCGCTCCGGGCCCCTTTGATTATCGCGTCTATGGTCTTTTGGGCGAAGCTATCGTTCACGGCCATGTCCAGACGCACCTTCTTGATCAGGTTCACCTCGGTGACAGCCCCGCGGTAGTGCTCCTCGAACCCCATCTGCTGGCCGCAGCCTATCACGTTGCTCACCGTCATCTTGTGCACCTGCGCCTCAAAGAGCGCCGCCTTCACGTCCGGAAGCTTCTCCGGCTGTATTATCGCCGTTATCAGTTTCACCTCAAGTCTCCTTCGCTTTATATTGTTTTGCTGCTCGAATTCACTTCGTGAGGAAGCCTTGGAAGTCAGGATAGGCCTCCATCCCGTGCTCGCCAACGTCCAGCCCGCATATTTCCTCCCCGCGGGAAACCCTCAGGCCCATCAGCGCCTTTATCACGCCAAATATTATGAAGGCCGATGCCACGCAGAAACCGGCATACGCAAGGACACCCGTCAACTGCGCGGTGAAGCTCTTGCCTTCACCCCAGATGCCGACCGCGAGCGTGCCCCACACGCCGCAGACCAGATGCACCGAGGTTGCACCGACAGGGTCGTCTATCTTGAGCTTGTCTATGCCAAGAACCGCCAGAACCACCAGTATCCCGGCTATCAGACCTATGACTATGGACTCTCCGGCCGAAACAACATCAGCTCCGGCGGTTATTCCGACCAGCCCTGCGAGAATGCCGTTGAGCACCATCGTCAGGTCGGGCTTCTTATGCACGATCCAGGACGCCATCATCGAACCTACGGCCCCGGCCGCAGCCGCAAGAGATGTGGTTACAAGCACTAACGACACCAGACCGGGATCCGCGGACAGCACCGAACCGCCGTTGAACCCAAACCATCCGAGCCACAGCAGGAACACTCCAATGGTCACCATCGGAAGACTGTGTCCCATTATCGGGCGTACCCCGCCGTTCACATATTTGCCAAGGCGCGGACCGACCATTATCGCGCCGACCAGCGCGGCCCAGCCGCCCACCGAGTGGACAAGCGTCGAACCGGCGAAATCATGGAACCCCATGTCGTTCAACCAGCCGCCACCCCACTTCCAGGAGCCGGCAATCGGATAGACCAACGCAACATACACTGCGGAGAATATCAGAAAGCTGTTCAGCTTTATCCTCTCGCAGACGGCTCCGGAGACTATCGTCGCAGCCGTGGCCGCGAACATCCCCTGGAAGAGAAAATCCGTCCAGTAGGTGTAGCCCGCGTTGTAGGCGCTGGTGAGCCCCTCCGGCCCAGTGCCGATGCCAAAGCCGCCGAAGCCCAGCAGCTTCCCGAATATCCAATTGCCAGTTCCAGGATACATCAGGTTGAAGCCGATCAGCGCGTAGCTCAGAAGCCCTATCGCCGGAATCATCGTGTTCTTGAACAGTATGTTCGTGCAGTTCTTCGAACGGCAGAGACCAGCCTCCACCGTCGCAAAACCAAGATTCATGATGAAAACCAGAAACGTCGCCACCATCATCCAGGTGTTGTTCACCGTAAACATCTCGACACTCACCCCCGCCTTGACAGCCCCGGCGGCGGCCACGTCGGCCGCAGGCACCGCATCCTCGGCATGCAGCCCGCACACCGCCAGGCAGAGAATCCCTGCGAAAATCGCAGGAGCAAGCCCTCCAACGCCAATCCGTCCCAACGCATTCATCCTACACCCCTTTGTTCGCTTTTGATAAACTTTTGTCTGGCCATCCATCAGCAGTCAATGTGCCAAGACACTGGCTTTCCATGCCATTCATAATATGTAACTAATTAACCATAAACTAATTACAACAATATTTCAATGGCGGAATTCCACGGGGAAATCGAAAAATATAATACAATTATGTAGATATTTTTATATTATAACTACATATATGTATTATTGCTCAGGCAGAAAAAGTTACAATATTGACAGAATTTCCTGCTGGAGGGGGGCGCGGAGGGCAGGCCCCGGGTTTGACCCGGTTCCCCGGCTATCTTCGATCGTCCGGACAGCGCATGCCCAGGTGCTTTCCTCCATCCCGCACGCCAGGCGGGGAGCGTTGGCGGCGCCATTTTTGAATTCGAAGGAAAAGATGATAGCTTAGACGGGATATGGAGGGGAACGGGGAACATGTGCGGGATAGCGGGAAAAATCAACCTCGACGGCGCTCCGGCGGAGGATGCCGAGCTCGACGCGATGCGCGGACGCATGAGGCACCGCGGCCCCGACGGCTCCGGCGTGAAGACCTTCGCGAACTGCGGCCTTGCCCACGCCCGCCTCTCGATAATAGACCTTCCAGGCGGCGCACAGCCGCTGTCCAACGAGGACGGCTCTGTGTGGACCGTCTTCAACGGAGAAATATACAACTTCCGCGAAATTCGCAGGGAGCTTCTCGACAAGGGCCATCTGTTCAGGACCAATTCCGACACCGAGGTCATCGTCCATCTTTACGAGGAGGAGGGACGCGGATGCGTCAGACGCATGAACGGCATGTTCTCGTTTGCAATCCTCGATATAAAACGGAAGAAACTGCTTCTCGCCCGCGACAGGCTCGGACAGAAGCCTCTTCACTACTTCAGGACCGGTGGCGTGTTCGCCTTCGCCAGCGAGCTGCCCGCATTGAAAATCCTCCCCGAGTTCCCCGCTGAACTCGACCACCAGGCCCTGCACCACTACTTCTCGCTGCAATATATTCCATGCCCCTCCACCGCATACCGCAACGTCTTCAAACTTCCCCCGGCGCACACACTCGAACTCGACACACGCAGCGGCGAATTCGATCTCCAGCGCTACTGGAGCCTCGATTTCGGGGCAAAACGCGAAATCGGAGAGGAAGAGGCATCCGTCGAACTCTACGACCTCCTGCTCGACTCGGTCCGCCTGAGGCTCATGGCCGACGTCCCACTCGGGACATTCCTCTCCGGAGGCATGGACTCCTCGATAATCACCGCATTGATGTCCGAACTTGGAGTCTCCCCTCTGCGCACCTTCACGGTGGGATTCACCCAGAAGCTATACGACGAGCGATACGCCGCGCGCAGGGTCTCCGCGAAATTCGCGACATGCCACTACGAGAAAATGGGGGACCCGGACGACTTCGCCCTGCTGAAAAGCCTGATAGCCAAGACTGGCGAGCCATATGCCGACTCCTCCATACTCCCGACCGCCCTGATAAGCGCATTCGCCGCCAGAGAGGTGAAGGTCGTCCTCGGAGGCGATGGCGCAGACGAGCTCTTCTGCGGATACTACCGCTACCTGCTCATGAAATATGCGGCTTTCGCCGGAGCTATCCCGCAGGCCGCTAGAACAAGCCTGTCCCTGATGGCATCATCCATTCTGCCATCTTCCGGGAGCGAGAGAACACTGCCGGGGAAGATGCGCAGGATCCTCGGGATTTTTGCCGAGACGCCGGAGAACCGATACGCCCGGATCATCATCCGCTTCGACGAGGAGATGAAAAAATCAATCTACGGGGAGAGGATGCGCGAATCCCTGGGCGGAACTCCGGACCTTCTCTCCAGCTTCCTCGAACTCTCGTCCTCCAGCAATGGCGTCGAAAAGCATTCCGAACTGGACATCGCGACCTACCTGAACGGCGACATACTCGCCAAGCTCGACACCGCCTCGATGGCCAGTTCCCTCGAGGCAAGAAGTCCGTTCCTCGACTACCGCGTCGCCGAATTCGCAGCCTCCCTCCCGCTCAAGCTCAAGCAGAAGGGCGGCCAGCGCAAATACATCCTGAGAAAATGCTTCAGGGGAATAGTGCCTGACGAAATCCTCGACAGTGAGAAGAAGGGATTCGGAGTCCCGGTGGCGGACTGGTTCAGGACTTCCTGGAGAAAAATCGCGGAGGAGCACATCCTCGAGGGCAGGGCCGTGAAGGACGGATTCCTCTCCGCAAAAACCGCCAGCAGGATGCTCTCCGGACACGCCGACGGAAGGGAAGACCACAGCTACGCGATCTTCGCAATGCTCTGCTTCGCATTGTGGCTCGAAGGGGAGGCGTGAATATGACAAGATGGCCCAAGGCTATTCAAATATGGATGAAGAAAAGAAAAAGACATCTGCTTTTCTCCGTCACAATAATCGTCGTTCTCCTTTTTTCGTTTAGCAATCTGTTCATTCCAGATCCCCCCGGGCGCGACGCATCCCCCGGCTTCACAGCGGAAAATCGCAGACTCCTCTCCCGGAATCCGCCAGGCCTGAAGCTGACACTGAAACCACACGGAAGAAAATTCACGATTGGGGAGGAAATAAAAGTCTCCCTCGTCTTTGCCGACACGTCCAAGGATGGCACCAAGATTTATCGTATGCGCGGAGAGAAAGAATATGATCCTAAATTAAGCAGTTGGCCGCATTTGTCGCAGATACGAGGCAGCAAG
>DYMC01000103.1 GCA_020721745.1 Lentisphaera sp.
ATTCGAAAAGTAGCCCGTTTTTTGCAGGAAAAGCGGGCTGACGCGGAGTTTTGAAATCAGCTCGATTCATCCGCATTCCCGATGCATCCAAGCCTTGTATCCAGTCTGTCGAGCAGGCCGAGCATGTCCTCCGGCGGTCCAGAGACGAGTTCAAGCCGGCCGCCGTCGGACGACGGGAACGATATTTTGTGCGAATGGAGCATCTGCCTTCTTGCGCCAAGCCTGCCGTAGTCGCGCTCGTCGAGCCCTCCGGCGGCGAACTTCAGATACAGCGAATCATCCACGCCATAGAGCTTGTCGCCGACAATCGGATAGGAGAGGGAATTCAGCGTGGCCCTGATCTGGTGCGTCCTGCCTGTCAGCAGTTCCGCCTCGACGGCTGAAATTCCGCCGGCGCTTGAGAGCCTCCTTAATATCGTTTTCGCCTCGACAGCTCCTGCGCTGTCCTTTTGCTCCCCAGTTCGCTCCTCGCCAACGCCGGAGAGCGGCAGCATGTCTCCCTCGAAGAATAGCTTCTTCCTGACGGTCGAGTCCTCCCTCCGCGACAGCGTTCCGGAGGCGAGGAATATCCCTTCCGGGAAACTCCCTGAGACGATGGCGAGATATTTCTTTCGGACGAGCCCGGCGGCGTTCGCCTTTGCGAATTTCGCGGCCGCGGAAGGGTTCTTCGCCACCACGACTATCCCGGAGCTCTCCCTGTCGAGCCGGGTCATTATGTGGACTGATTGATGCTTCTGGCGCAGTAGCCACCATAGCGTGTTTTTGAAGAAGGGGCCGGACGGATGCACCGGCAGATCGCCGCTCTTCTCTATCACAAGATGGTCGGCATCCTCGTGCAGGATTGCGAATTTCGCATCCACCGCCGGCTCGGGAAGCCCGCTTGTGTCGTATGAGACCAGATCCCCCTCGGCCAAAGCCCTGTCCTGTGTTGCGGCCTCCCCGTTGATGCCTATCAGCCCTTCGGCGACAAGCCTCCTCCACCCATCCTCGCCGTGGTATCTGAATCTTCCGGACAGGAACGAGAGCAGCGTTTTCCCTGCATCGTTTTTTCCTATCCGCGTGGACACGATCCGCTCTTCCATCCCGGCTCGTAGGAGTTCAGTAAACCCCGTCATTTTACTGAACTCCTACATATACAAAATGCAAAAACAGTTTGAAACAGTTGAAACACTTTACTCCTGACACGATAAAATATTGTTTTTGCATTTTGTTCAAGTGAGCCAATTGCAAAACTCCGGACGCGCAAGTCTCGTGATCCCGATCCCGATAGGGCATCGGGGCGCGTCCCCTCCAGAGGCGGGCAAGCCTCCATTTTTATCCTCCTGCGGAGGATGGAGGGGCATGCTCTTGACACGTATGAAATCACGTGTTGCCATGCCCGCGAAATGAGTTTTGCAATTACCTCTAGTGAATATTTACCCCGGCTCCGGGTTGACATGTTGATGAAGTTCAGAATCCGAGGTCGGGCTGGGTCACGCCCCATTCGTCGGAGAGTTCCTCGCTTTTGGGCTTTTTTCTTCTTGCGGCGCTCTTTGCTGGATTGCGTTTTTTCCCGGGTTTCCTATCCTCATAGGCTTCATTGACATCGAAGAGCTGGTCTGGCTCGATTTTTCCGACGGCCTCGGAATCCTTCTTCTCCCTGACGTTTTTTTCCCTGGGCTTCTTCTTGTCTTCCTTCCCGGGCTTTGGCTGTTTTTGCTCCGTTTTCCGTTCTGGATGAGAGGGCTTGGTCTCGGTTTTACGGGGCTTTTCCGGTTCCGGACCATGCTCTTCATTCGTCTCCGCCTCCTTCTCCGTCGTCCTCTTCTCCAGCGATTCCTGGGCGGTTTCGGGAATCTTCGTTTCCGGTTTCGGCTCGCGGGGGGTCTTCCCGGGATGGGTGGCCGTGTTTGTCCCCGGCTTTTCAACGGGCTCTGGCGCGGGAGTTGCGGGAGGCTGCGCCGTCCTGGCCTCGGCCGCTGGCTGCTGCTGCATGGGTTCGTCCGGGGTGGCGGTGCCGGAGCCCGGCGGGACATCGGCTCCGCCAACGAATCTGAAGTCGGCGATCTTCTTGCTGGTCAGCTTCAATCCTTTCGATTTGGGGCTCCTGATTGGTATCTTGTCAAATTCGAGCATGATGGATTTCTGCTTCTGCCTTGGCGCCGGCTCGAATATGCATTCGTAGCTGTATCCGGGCTTGGCGTTTATCAGCTCGATCTTGCTGTTCGGCGGACAGATGTTGTATTCCTTGTCGGTGATGAACTTCGTGATGGCGGTCCTCTTCGCGAAATACGCGCCGGTCGCATTGTCGCGATACACGATGTTGAACGTCGTGTCCTTGTCGTGTTTGTTGATGTAGTAGAGCTTCCCGAGATAGAGCTTCTCCGGGATCGCGATCAGCTTGTATTTGCCGCTCTTCTCGATACAGAGTATCCTGTCGTATTCATTGCAGGTTATGGTCTCGTCGCTCTTCACATCCGTGCCCGCGAGGCAGTTCCTCCTGTCCCATCCGACCTTGATGTTGTTGAGGGCGACCTCCTTCACGTCTATCCTCTCGAAAGACTCTATCCTGGTCTTCCTCGGATGGTCTTTCGCAAACTTGTCGCTCAGCGCCATGAGGTATTTGATCGCGTAGTTCTTGATGCGCCTGAGATTCTTCTCTGTCTCCTCGATGGCCCTGACGATGTCGTCCATGTCCTGTTTGTTCTTGTTGATGTCGAAGAGGGATATCCTCTTTATCTGTATGGCGAGAAGCTTCTCGATGTCGTCGTCGGCGAGGTCCCGCACGAAGAGCTCCTTGAACTTCTCGAGCCCCTTGCGGACCTCGGAGAGGATCTTGTCGTATGTCTCGCATTCCTCGATGCGCTTGTATATCCTGTTTTCGATGAATATCTGCGCGAGCGTCTTGTCGTGGAGCTTCTCCTTGAGCTTGGCCAGCTCTATCTCGAGCTCGCGCCTGAGATAGCCGACGAGCCTGTCGGTGCAGTATTCGAGCACCTGCGGGACGGTCATCATCTCCGGCTTGTTGTCCTTTATCACCAGGATGTTGGAAAAGACGGTCACGGAGCAGTCCGTGTATGCGTAGAGGGCGTTCAGCGCCTTCTCTGGGTCGTATCCTCGCTGGGGCGTGATTTCAATTTCGACGCCTCCTGCGGTGAAGTCGTTGATCGAGGCTATCTTGATCTTGTTCGCGTTGGCGGCCTTCTCGATCGAAGCTATCAGGCTGGATGTCGTGGTGGTCGCCGGTATCTCCCTTATGTAGAGCTTCCTGCCCTCGATGTCTATTTTTGCCCGGATGGTGATCTTGCCGGCGCCGTCCTGATAGTCCGAGACATCCATGATCCCGCCCTGCCGGAAGTCGGGATAGAGCTTGTATGCCTCCCCCTTGAGGATGGCGATCTGCGCATCGAGAAGCTCCTTGAAGTTGTGCGGGAAAATCCTGGTGGTCATCCCCGGCGCTATGCCCTCGTGCCCGAGCAGGAGCACAGCGGGGATCTTGCACGGCAGATAGACCGGCTCCCTGTTTCTCCCGTCGTAGGAGTCGGTGAACTCGGTGATGTCCTGGTTGAACAGGGTCTGGCGGGCGAGTTCCGTGAGGCGGCACTCGATGTATCTGGCCGCCGACGCCTCGTCACCAGTGAATATGTTCCCGAAATTCCCCTGCTTGTCTATGAAATAGTCTGTGTTCGCCAGGACTACGAGGGCACCGTAGATGGACTGGTCGCCGTGCGGATGGAACTGCATGCAGTGGCCCACGACATTCGCGACCTTGTGGAATCTGCCGTCGTCTATCCTGTGGAGAGACCAGAGTATTCTCCTCTGCACCGGCTTGAGCCCGTCGTTTATGTCCGGGATGGCCCTGTCCTTGATGACGTATGATGCGTATTCGAGGTAGTTCCTGTCAATTATCCTTCTGAGGTGGCTGTTCGTTGTTCTCGATGGCTGCTCGGCGGGATTTCTGTCCGCGGAGCCGCTGGCGGAATCGGCCGGAGGGATGTCCTGCCCCTTCGTTTCCGCCGCCTTCCCGTCGCCGTCCTTTCCCTTTTTCCCCGCCATAGTAATCCCCGGATTGTTTCAAATCAGATTTTTCAGGATGTAGTCTCTTCGCCCCGGCGTGTTCTTGCCCATGTAGAACTCGAGCATCTGCGGCAGGTCCTTGCTGTGCTCCACGTTGACATCTATGAGGCGCATGTCCTTGCCGATGAACTGGCCGAACTCCGACGGCGATATCTCCCCGAGTCCCTTGAAACGGGTTATCTCCGCGCCCGCCCCGAGCCGCCCCAGCGCATCCTGCTTCTCCCTCTCGCTGTAGCAATATATCGTCTTCTGCTTGTTCCTCACCCTGAATATCGGTGTCTCGAGTATGAAGAGATGCTCCGACACGACGAGTTGCTCGAAGAAAGTCAGGAAGAAGGAAATGAGCAGGTTCCTTATGTGCAGGCCGTCAACGTCCGCGTCGGTGGCGATTATCACCTTCTGGTACCTGAGGTTCTCTATGTCCTCCTCGATGTTCAATGCCTGCATTATGTAGTAGAGCTCCTCGTTGTCGTAGATCTTGTCGAACTTCATCCCGTGCAGGTTCTGCGGTTTCCCGCGCAGCGAGAATATGGCCTGCGTATAGACATCCCTCGACTCGACGATCGAGCCGGCGGCCGACTGCCCCTCGGTGAGGAATATCATCGTGTCATCGCCCTTCTTCGAGCCATCCCCGAGATGGTTCTTGCAGTCCTTCAGGTTCGGTATCCTGAGCGCCATCTTCTTGGCCTTCTCCTTCGACTGTCTCTTCACCGCCTGTATGTCCTTGCGCAGCTGCTCGTTGAGCTCGGCCTTCCTCATGATGATCTCGCTGACGGGCAGGTTCCTGTGGAGGAAGTTGGTGACGGCCTGGCGGACCGTGGAGACTATCCAGCTCTTTATGTCCGTGTTGCCCAGCTTGTTCTTCGTCTGCGACTCGAAGACGGGCTCCTGTATCTTGATAGCTATTGCCCCGACCATCCCGTTGCGGACGTCCGGGCCCTCGTAGTTCTTGCCGGCGAACTCGTTTATCGCCTTGAGCACCCCCTCCTTGAACGCGGAGAGATGTGTCCCCCCGTCCTTCGTGTGCTGCCCGTTCACAAACGAGTATATCTGCTCGCCGTAGTTCGAACTATGCGTGAACGCGAACTCGATGGTCTTCTCCTTGTGGTGGACGGTCGGGTAGAGCTTGTCCTCCCCGGCGTCGCTGTCTATCATATCGAGCAGTCCGTCCTTCGAATAGAACCTCTCACCGTTGAGATACAGCGAGAGGCCGCTGTTCAGATACGCATAGCTCCAGAGCCGCTTCTTGACAAACTCGAGGTCGAACGCAAAGTCGGGGAACAGCTTCCTGTCGGGCACAAAGGAGACAAATGTCCCGTCGGGCTCGTCCGCCCGGCCATCCTTCTGCGAGATCATCTTTCCGAACTCGAAGTCGGCCCTCTTGAACTTCCCCTCGCGGTAGGAGACCACCGTGAATTTCTCGGAGAGCGCGTTCACCGCCTTCGTGCCGACCCCGTTCAACCCGACCGAGAACTGGAAGACATCGGTGTTGTATTTCGCCCCGGTGTTTATCTGCGACACGCATTCGACCACCTTGCCGAGCGGAATCCCCCGGCCGAAGTCCCTTATCTCCACGGAGGAATCCTTCAGGCCTATGTCTATCCGCCTGCCGTGCCCCATGATGAATTCGTCAATGCTGTTGTCTATGACTTCCTTCAGGAGGACGTAGACGCCGTCGTCCGGATGCGAGCCGTCCCCCATCCTGCCTATGTACATCCCGGGGCGCAGTCTTATATGCTCAAGCGAACTTAGTGTCTTGACCTTGCTCTCGTCGTATGTTTCAACCTTCTGGTTCATCCCTTCCAAATCGTTTTTCGCGAAAATCTATATCTAAAAATGCAAAACTCCAGTTTCATTTCTCCAAATATGCTGTAAATTCCAAGACTAGGAGGATTTTAACAAAGATGAGACTTGCTCTTCTAAGCGACATACATGGCAACATCTGCGCCCTGAAATCCACCTACGCCAAGCTCATCGAGCACGGCTTCGACAAGATCGTCTGCCTGGGCGACGTGGTCGGATACTGCGCAAGCCCCTCCGAGTGCATAGACTTCCTCGCCGAGAGAGGAATCGAGACTATCTGCGGAAACCACGACTACCTCACCTACTCCGGAAAAAAGGACAAAATACAGCCATACGCCGAGTACGTCATCAAATGGATGCAGGACCGTCTCGACAGGAGATACATGGACTGGCTCGCCGCGCTGCCCTTCAAGGCCTCGACCGAGCAGATGGAGTTCGTCCATGCCTCCCTCGAATGCACCGACGGGCGCTTCTGGCCCTACGTGCTCGACCCGAATACGGCGCAGTTCCATTTCTACTGCCAGACCAAGCCATTCTCCGCCTCGGGGCACACCCACATCCCGCTGCTGGTCCGGCACAGGGGCGCGACAAGCACCTTCGAGCTCCTGCGCGGCATGATCCTCGATCTCGGGGAGCATGAGAAGGTGCTGGTGAATCCCGGCTCCGTCGGCCAGCCCAGGGATCTCGACGCGAGAGCCGCATCCGCGATAGTGGACTTCGACAGGAGATGCATATCCGTGGTCAGAGCCGAATACGATGTCGTCCAGGCGCAGAAGGACATCATCAAGGCCGGACTCCCGGATCACCTCGCGTCGAGACTGGCCTCCGGCCTGTGATGCCGGAGACGGACCAGGCCGGGAGATGGGACATTCCCGAAACTAATGAGAATCTGCAAAAAAAAACTGCTTCTGACTCTCGTGCTGGCCGCAATGGCGATACTGCTGGCAGGAGGAATTGATCTGGCATTCTCCATGCTGCGGTTCCCGAATGTCGGTTTCGGCCAAGAAATCATCCTAAATTAAGCAGTTGGCCGCATTTGTCGCAGATACGAGGCAGCAAGACGAAGCTGTAGTAACTACTGCAAGTCGCAGCTAACGAAGTAGATGTGGCAAATGCGGCCAACCCCGAAGGGGTTGAAAATCGCAAAAAAGTCGTCAACCCAAAAGGTTGACAGATCAAAAAATATAACAACTTAATTATCATAAACTTAAGTAAAAAAGCGATTTTTAACTGCTTTTTCTAGGTTCAGACGTTCTTTCCAGTCATATTCGATTCTTGCATCACCCACTCAAAACTCGAAAGAGGCAAATAAATATGGCTTCATTGCTTAGAATCTTTTCAGTTGGTCATTGCTCGAAATTTAGACCGACTGTCAGGAATTTCAAATGGAGAGGGGGGATATTTCGAACGCTTCTGCGAATTCGTAGCCAAGGTCGAGTTCCGATGCAATTTTGCGGTTGACCTCCAGTATTCTCTCATCAAAACCTATGCCTCTGCTGTGCAGATTGCGCTGATGCTGGGTGTCATGAAACCTGAGGAGCTGTGCCTTCCATTCGGCATCAGGCCTGCCGAACCCGGTATAGGCATCAATCCTGATTCGGATGGTCTTGGGATCCTTGATGAGGAAGGCGGTGAGGGTAAAATCCGCCGCCTTTGCCATCTTTGCGAGCATCGAATAGACCCTCCGATGTCCGGTGTTTGTGTCGTTCCCGTGGGGCAGAAATACGATGTCCGGCCGGATCTTGAAGACATGCTCCCTAATCCTGGCCAGATTGGGCCCGTCTTCAATTACCGCCTGGTTCTCGTCCTCCCGGAGATCCATGAATGTGAGCCTTTCATCAGGCAGGCCGAAGAAACGACAACTGGCCCGTTGCTCCTTTTCCCTTACGGCGGCTTTCAGCTCCCTGTCCGGCGATGAGCAATAACTGTCTTCGACCCCGCTCCCGGTCCGGAGGACAAGAGCATGTATAAGGTTCCCATTGTCCCTGAAATGCCTGAGAGTCACCCCGATGGCATCGAAATCATCGGGATGCGGGCAGAGGCATAGAACGACAAGATCCTTTGACAGCCCGAGTGCTGTCAGTGAAACGGGAGCATTCCGACCTATTAAATCTTTAAGTTCCATATCTCTTCAACGGTTCAGCAGTTTCGGTCGCAACGGATTCAACTGAGTAGCGACTTCAGTGCGTAGATTTTTTCCTAGACCAATGTTTCATTGAACATGTATCCGAAGCCCTCCCCGTGGAAGCCCTGCCTGGCATCATTTTTTAGGACAGGGAGAATTTCTTCGATGTTTCTGATCTCATCATCTGCAATTTTCATAAATTCCTTAATGGACAGGCCGTTCCAGTTCTTTCTGAGCTTGTAGGCTCTATAAGTGTTCCATGCGCTTCTGAAAACATGACAGCATGTTTTCGCGGTGCCAAGCTCCTCGTCCTTATGTGGCGACTGTGATTTGTCAAGCGCCTTCTCAAGGATTTCAAGCCCGGCCTTCCATTTCCTCCGGATAATGTCGAATCCCTCGATCACTTCGTCCAATGTATATCCGTCAAGGGATTTTTCAAGAGAATCTCCGCTGATTTTGTCCAGTATCCATGATCTCCCGCATGGGATATCGTCCGGTGGACCGGGCCTGATCGGGTATGCGAGCGTATAGTTGACCGGCGAGCTGTACAGGAAGGGGATGGAGAAAGGATAATTGTCCATCGCCCCCGAAAGCTCTTGGTGTCACACCTGGGCTGTTAAAAAGAAGCCGCTTTTTTGATGTTTTCCGAAAAATATTTCACCGCAGAATTTTTCTGCTTTGTTT
>DYMC01000318.1 GCA_020721745.1 Lentisphaera sp.
CCCTCGGCCCTGCGCCTGAGCATCCGGCAACTGCTGACCCATGTGGCCCGGCAGGATCAGCGGATCAAGGAACTGGAAGCCGAGGTCAGCCAGCTCAAAGCCAAGCTGGATCAGAACTCGGCGAATTCCAATAAGCCGCCTTCATCGGATTCGCCGTACCGGGAAAAAGACCCCAAACCCGACAAGGGCAAACCCGGCGGTCGCAAAGGCCATAAAGGCCACCGCCAGCAGCTCATGACTCCGACCAGGACCGAGCAGGTGAAGCCTGGCCCCTGTTCCTGCGGTTGCAGTGCCTTTGCGGAGCTCAAGCCCTACTATACTCACCAGCACATCGAGCTGCCGGAGATCGTGATGACGGTCGTCCACTTCATCCTCTACCAGGGGAGGTGCACCGCCTGCGGCAAAATCAGCAAGGGCTCTATCCCGGAGGAATATCGGACCGGCTTCGGACCCCGCCTCTCCGCCCTGGTGGCCGAAATCGGCGGGATCGACGGCAACAGCCGGGAGACCATCCAGACCTTTTGCTCCTCGGTGCTGGGCGTCAAGATCAGCCTCGGGGCCATTCAGAAAGTTATCGACCGGGCATCCAAGGCCATCTTGCCCCATTACGAGGCGATCAGGGACAAGGCCCGCAGCGTGGAAGTCAATCATGTTGACGAAACCACCTGGAAAAACAGCGGCAAGCTGAACTGGCTTTGGGTGATGGCCAGCCCGGTGGTCGCCTTCTTCATGGTTCACACCAACCGCTCCAAGGACGCCTTTGAGGCCCTGATTGGAGCCTGGAGCGGTATCCTGGTCAGCGATGGCTACCGGCTTTATCAGAACTGGGTGAATGCACGGCAGAGCTGTCTGGCCCACCTGATCCGCCGGGCCAAGGGGCTTGCCGAACGGCAGGAGCAGGAGCTGGCCAAGTGCGGCGCCTGGGCCAGAGACGAGTTGCAGCGTTTGTGCAAAATGGCCAAGGATCCACCCACTCAAGCCGAGTGGCGAGCATTTTATGCCCGGTTCTGCCGGCTGATTGCGCTGTATATTGATTCCGACAGCGAGGCGGGGAAGCTCGTCCGCCATCTTGACAAGGAAATGGATTCGCTGTTCACCTTCCTGCTGAAGGAGGGGGTTGACCCCACCAACAACTTCGGCGAACGGATGCTGCGCTACGCCGTCCTCTGGCGGAAACGCAGCCAAGGCACCAACAGTGAAAAGGGCAACCGCTGGGTGGAACGGATCGTCTCCCTTCGGCAGACCTGCCGCCTGCACGGCAAATCGTCCTTTCATGTACTCGTGGACGCGATGAACAGCTATTTCAAAGAACTGGAACCTGACCTGAA
>DYMC01000319.1 GCA_020721745.1 Lentisphaera sp.
CAAAATGATCGAAGTCAGGAAGGAAACTGAAAAATTCATATCGAAGGCGCTGCTGGTCGGCGTGCAGGAGCTCGACATGACCGGCGCGGAGGCGCGCGAGCACCTCAACGAGCTTTCAGAACTCGTGAAGACCCTCGGCATCCCGGAGAGGCCCGAGATTTTCGTCGTCCTGCGTGAACCCAATCCGCGATATCTCATAGGCTCGGGCAAGGCGGAGGAGATTGCGAATCTCGCAAAGGACTCCGGCGCGGAGTGCATAATCTTCGACTCCGATCTGAGCCCGTCGCAGCAGAGAAACCTCGAGGAGCTATCCAAACTTCCAGTCATAGACCGACAGGAGGTCATAATTGACATCTTCGCCGGCCGCGCCAGGACCAAGGAGGCGGCAATACAGGTGGAACTGGCGAGAATGCAGTATTCGCTGCCCAGGCTCAAACGAGCATGGACCCATCTGTCCAGACAGCGCGGCGGCGCCCTCGGAACAAAAGGCGAGGGCGAACAGCAGATAGAAGTTGACAGGCGGATTGTCCGGCGCAAAATTTCAGTCCTCCAGAACGAACTCTCGCAGATACGCAAAAGAAGGGATGTCCAGAGAAGTCTCGCCGACCGCAACGAAATGCCAAGAGTCGCGATAGTCGGCTACACCAATGCAGGCAAGTCCTCTCTTCTAAAAGCCCTGACCGGCGCGGACGTATATGTGGAGGACAAGCTTTTCGCAACCCTCGACACCACATCGCGAAGACTTGAGCTCCCCAGCGGACAGAGCGCGCTCTTCTCCGACACGGTCGGCTTCATCCGCAAACTACCCCACACCCTCGTCGAGGCGTTCAAGTCAACGCTCGAGGAGTCCATCCATGCCGACCTCCTCGTCCATGTTCTCGACGCAGCAAGCCCCTGCTGGGAGGAGCATCTCAAGACCACGCTTGCGGTTCTCGAGGAGCTTGGGGCCGGGGACAAGGACATGGTGACCGCGCTGAACAAATCGGACATACAGGCCGATCCGCTGGCAAGAGCTGTCCTCAAATCGCTGATCCCGGACGGAATATTCATATCGGCCAGGACCGGCGAGGGCCTCGACTCCATCAAGGGCGCGATATCGGAAAAACTCCGCAAATACACTTCGCAGATGAATCTTAAGATACCCTCGAACAGACACGACATCGCCGCGCTGGCGCACAGGCTCGGGAAAGTGCAGTCCACAAAATACGCCCGCAACGGCGACATCGAAATCTCCGTAACAATGCCCATCGCCCAGAAAGGCAAATTCGCGGAATTCGAAAAGTAGCCCGTTTTTTGCAGGAAAAGCGGGCTGACGCGGAGTTTTGAA
>DYMC01000104.1 GCA_020721745.1 Lentisphaera sp.
AGATGCGAATTTCGCAAATAAAAAACAAGTATCGGTGCCAGTATAATTTATTCATCAAGTATCGGTGCCAGTATAATTTATTCATTGTATATTAGGCTATTATGATTATATTATTGCGTTTTGCTGCTGCCAATCCGCCAACTAGGAGCTCTGCCCATGAAATATGCCTCATAAATAAATGCAATAATATAATTACAAACCTCTGTATTGCAAAGATTAATTTATACTGGCACCGTCATTTTCTCTGGCACCGTCATTTTCTGGCACCGTCATTTTTTAGCGTCGGAGGGAAGTTGATGTTTCCCTGCAGCGGTTCAGAATCCCGGGAGGAGGCTGTCCGTGTTGTCTTTGGTCCTTGCCGTGCTGCGGGGCTCTTGGGTGGCTCCCAGTGTTTTCATCCATTCGTCGAGGGTGAGGGTTTTTATGCCGAGTTTGCTGGCCTTCTGCAGTTTGGAGCTGTTTCCGGAGCTGTCCGCTGCGACAAGGAGGTGGAGAGATTCGGTGACGGAATCCGCCGGTGTCCATCCGTTTGCCTCCGCGAGTTTCTCGTAGTGGGAGCGTGGCTGCGGCATTTTTCCGGTGAAGCATATGGTTCTTTTGGGCTGGCCCCCCGCTCCCTTGCTCTGCACGAGATCCAGTGCGGCGGTCAGTTCGTCTATCGAGTCGGATTTGTCCTTGAGTCTTTCGAAGAGTTCTTTTGCCCGTTCCGGGCCTATTCCGGGGATCTGCTCGAGTTTGTCCGCGTCCATTCTCCTCAGTTCGTCCAGTGTGAATTTCTGGAGCATGGATTTTGCGATGTTCTTTCCTATTCCCTGGATGTTGAGGGATGCGAGGAGTTCGAAATCGCAGGTGCTTCTGGCGGCCTGGATTTCGTTGTATAGATTTTCGGAGGACTTGCTTTTGAATCCTTCGAGCGTCGCGATCTGCTCCTTTGAAAGGGAGAATATGTCCTTCAGGCATTTGACGCCAAGAGTCTCCGACATTTTCCTGATGGTGGGTTCGCCGAGCCTTTCGATTCCGATGTTGCGGACGGCGGCGAGGAGGCGTTGTATCTTCAGCTCCGGGCATTCCGGATTCGGGCACATGAGCTCTGGGCCTTCGACGAGGAGCTTTGTCGCGCAGGAGGGGCAGTTCCCGATGTCCGCTGGTCTGCGGTCCGGTCCCGCTTCGCAGGATACGATATGCGGTATGACATCTCCCGCCCTCTCGACGACGATCTTGTCCCCGATCTGGATGTCGTTGGTCTTCAGGAACCTGTAGTTGTGGAGTGTGAGTTTTTTTATCGTTGTTCCACCGATTTCGACAGGCTCGATGACTGCCAGCGGGGTCAGAAATTTTTTGCCGAAGGACCATTCGATGTGTTTTATGGTCGAGACAGCGCGGGTCCCGCTGAACTTGAATGCGATCTGTCCCCTGGGGTGATGCGCGGTGGAGCCGAGGCTGTCGGAGTATGCGGAGTCCTTCAGCTTGAGGACGATTCCATCCATGGGGTAGGGCAGGGCGCTGAATTTCTCGATGATTTGGCTCCATCGGGACTTGTCTTTGAGCTCGGCCAGCGAGATGGTCTCTGTGTGGGTGCCATAATCCACCAGGGTGAGCCTGGCTCCCTGCAGTATCATCCCGGAGATGTCCTTCAGTCCGACGATTCCGGCGACGGCGTTGCGCTGGTTCTTGTATGGTTTGCCGTCCTTCTTCAGGATATTCGGGTAGAGGTTCTTGAAGTCGTCGTTGCGTATTACGATTTCGCCGCGGGCGTCGCCGGCGGGGGGGCCTTTGTAAGTTGCCTTTTCCAGGTTGATCAGTGGCAGCTTGTCGGATATGTCCTCTCCCTCGAATCCATCGCCGCGTGTCGCGAGGACGCCGTCCGCGAGGGAGGCCGATATTCCGTCGTATTTGGGCTGGGCGAGGAAGGGTTCGTTTTCGTCTCTTGCGAATTTCGCGGCCCATTCGAGGAGTTCGCCGTGGGAGTATGCCTTGTCGAGCGAGAGCATGGGGGATGCGTGGCGGACTGTGGATGCGCCGGTGATTTTTGGGGAGAGGACTTTTTCCAGGAGGGGATGCCGCGGGTCGCGTGATGCGAGTTCCCTGAGGAGGGAGTCGTATTCCTCGTCGCTTATTTCCGGGGCGGCGTCATCCCAGTATTTCCTGTTGTGGAATTCTATGAGGGAGACGAGTTTCTCGGTAGTCATCTCTTCAAGGGGGCTTGGCATTGGTCCCTCACGTTTTTTTCGAGGCATCGAAGACCACTTCGCCGTCCACGACCGTCATTTCGGCCTTGTGCGTCAGGGAATTGAAGAAGGAGATGTCGGCCTTCATGAGGGGGGCGATTTCGCCGTGGTGTTTGAGTCCTATGCTTCTGGCCGGATTGATGGTGAGGCAGGCTGCGACCTCGTTGCGGTTCAGGTGGGAGAATGCGAGGAGCTGTCCGAGTCCTTTTTCGAGAGTGAACGTGGTTCCGGCGAGGGTTCCGGCCTCGGTGGTGACGTATCCGTCCTTGACGATGATCTTCCTGTCCCCGAGATGGTATACCCCGTCGGAGAGCCCTGTCGCCTGGACGGCGTCGCTTACGGCGATTATCCTGTTTTTCGGTTTGATTCTGCAGACGAGGTCTATCATCATGGGGTTGACGTGGCATCCGTCTATGAGTATCTCGACATCCACCCTGTCGTCGGTGAGGGCGACGGTGGTGAGGCTGATGTCCCTGTGGTGTATCTGTGGCATTCCGTTGAATATGTGTGCGCATCTTCTTGCCCCTGCGTCAATGGCGCGTTTGGCCTGCTCCGCGTCCGCCATGCTGTGGCCCATTGACGGGATGATGTTGTTCTGGAGGAGGAGTTCGATGAGCTTGTCAGCCCCGTCGAGTTCTGGGGCGAATGTCATTATCTTGATGGTGCCCTTGGCCTCTGCGATGAACTCGCGGGTCTCGCCCAGGTCTATCGGGCGGATGTCGTCCTCGAACTGCGCGCCGTGTTTTTTCTTGCTGAGGAAGGGTCCCTCGATGTGTATTCCCGCGACTTTTGCGGCGCGGCTTTTCTTGGAGGAGAACGAGACGATGGAGGATATGGCGTCGAGCATCCTCTTGTGGGTGCCCGATGTGATGGTGGGCAGGAAGGAGGATATTCCGTGGGAGGCGAGTGTGAGGCACATCTTGTCGAAGAAAGTCTCCTCGTCGAAGGCGGAGCTCGAGTCGAATCCGCCTGCGCCGTGGATATGGGTGTCTATCATTCCGGGGATTGCGTAGCTTCCTTTTTTCCGGACTACATCGAGGTCTGGCTCGATGGTGAAGGATGATTCGTTGCCGACCGCGACGATCTTGTCGGCCTCGCAGAGAATGGCCGCCCTGTCAATCGTCCTGGAGGGGCTGAGGCAGTAGTCGCATATGAAAAGTCTTCTGTCCATCGGCATATCTCCTTGTCGAAATGAAAACAATTCTCGAAGGGGAATAATTTAACAGTCCATCAAGGGCTTACAACTTTTTTCATGAAAATAGCGATTTTGGACTTGCGAAAGGGCGGGAAAATGTTATCGTAGAAAAGTTCGCCGGGGTCAAAAGCATCGGCTGTTGATAACTTGTCAACAAGGTATCAGCAATCGGGTTTTTCGCCAGCGGGGAGGCTTGCGGGAGCCATGCGGGCCGTCTTTGCGGTCCGTTGGCGGGGACAGGAAGCGATCGGGGGGATTTCCCTATGATATAGCCTGGGGCGGGTGTTTTGCCTGCCGGGCCGTGTTTCGTCCGCCGATCGCGTCCGCCAGTCCTCCTCTCCGGAAAAGCATCCGGGAGCTTGCAATGTTGATAAGATATGCTTGGAAATCATTAAGTTAGGAATCAGTTAGATGCCGAGGAACCTTAAAACGGCGCCTGTTGACATAAAAAAGATCTGGGCTGAGGCGAAGCGTGCGATTGCCGAGAGTATTGGCGATGTTGACACCTACTCCCGCTGGATAGAGGGCATTGAGCCGCTGTCGTATTCGCGTGGCGCGCTGGTCTTTGGCGTGCCGGACGACTTCACCGCAGACTGGATCAAGACCCATTTCGAGGGGATAATCAGATCAGCCCTGTCCGGGCCGCTGCCTGGTAAGTTGAAGATATCCTACGAGACGGGCCATTGCGCGGAGCCGCCGTCCGTGCCTGCTGCGAAGTCGTCCGAGGCGGATCTGGTCCGGCAGACGAGCCCAGTGGATGTCCAGTCAGCGTCTTGCGAGGAGAACAACTCGGAATTCACGTTCAGTTCTTTTGTTGTGGGGCCTGAGAACCGTTTTGCCTTCGCCGCGGCGTATGGTGCGGCGACCGGGGAGGGGATGGTTCCGAATCCATTGTTCATCTACGGCGGGACGTCCTGCGGGAAGACCCATCTGATAAAGGGGATATGCAACGAGGTGAAGGCGAAGCGCAAGGGGAAGGTATTCGAGTACATTCCCTGCGAGAGCTTCCTGAACATCTACGTGGACTGTCTGCGCAAGAACAAGCACCACGAGTTCAGGAACAGGTTCAGGAGCGTTGATTTTCTTCTGATAGACGACATACAGTTCATCGCCAACGCCCCGAGGCTTCAGGAGGAGTTCTTCAACACCTTCAACAGTCTGCACAGGGAGAACAAGGTCATAATACTTGCATCGGACAAGATGCCTTCGGAGATAAACGGTCTCGAGCCCAGGCTCGTGTCGAGATTCGAGTCGGGGCTCACCACGGAGATAGAGCCCTACGGGGAGGAGACCCGCCTGGCGATACTCCGGAAGAAGCAGGAGAGGCATGCGGTGAAGCTTGACGACGATGTGCTCAAGTTCGTGGCCAGGAATATAAGTTCTCATGCGAGGAAGCTGGAGGGGGCGTTGAACAGGCTTGTCGGGGCGGTTCTCTATACCAAGTGCGATGTGACGCTTGAGGTGGCCGAGAAGCTGTTGAGGCCGTACCTCGAGGAGGCTGCGTCCAACAGGGTTTCCATCGAGAAGATACAGCGGACCGTGGCGGAGCACTACGACCTGAGGGTTTCGGACCTGACCGGCAGGAAGCGCCCGAACAACATAGCCACTCCGAGGATGGTTGCCATGTTCCTCTGCCGGAAGCTGACCGACAGGTCTCTGCCTGACATCGGGGAGGCCTTTGGCAGGAACCACGCGACGGTGATCCACGCGGTCTCGAAGATAGAGAAGGACTCGTCCTGCGACAGTTCCCTTTCCAGTCTCCTCTCCCAGTTGAAGAGGCGCATACAGAGTAGCGTCTGAAGATGATTCCGGACTACCACATACACAGCCGCCTCTGCAGGCACGCCGTAGGGGAGGCGCGCGAATATGTCGAGACCGCGCTTGCGAGGGGGCTGGGCGAGATTGGCTTTGCAGACCACTGCCCGTATCCGGCCGGATTCGACCCCAGATACAGGATGCTGCCTGAGGAGCTTTCCGTGTATCGTCGCATTGTGGACGATGTCCGCTGTGGATTTCCCCGGATGAGAATCAGGTATGCTCTGGAGGTGGACTGGGTGCCCGGGCGCATGGGCGATGTTTTTGCGAAAATCGCAGGCGAGCCTTTCGACTATCTCATCGGCTCCGTGCACCACACCGACGAGTTTCCGTTTGACAATCCCGAGATCGAGGACCGCTGGAGGGAGGAGGGGCTTGCGGACAGGGTGTGGCTGAGATACATGGACCTGGTCCTGGAGATGGTTTCATCCGGGCGTTTCAATATCATCGGGCACTTCGACATTCCGAAGAAGTTCGGGTATTTTCCGTCGGACAAGTCTGCTGTCCGCGAGAAGATGTCCGGGATATTGGATGTGGCCGGGAAGAATGGCACGGCGCTTGAGATCAACACGTCCGGACTGCGGAAGCCGGTGAAGGAGATATACCCTTCGCTTGAGATACTAAGGATGGCCCGCGAGTCTGGCGTGTCCATCACGTTTGGCTCCGACGCGCACGCTCCCGGGGATGTTGGAATGGATTTCGACAGGGCGCTGGCGCTTGCCAGGGCGGCCGGTTACCGGGACTACGTGTTGTTCGAGCGTGGAAGAGCTTCAATCTATCCGCTGCCGGCGTGATTTTGCAGTCGGCGCTTTGATCCGTCCTGGTCAAGTACTTTGCGCCGTCCCTGCGCAAAGATGTTTGCGCGGGGACCGCGCAAACTATTCGGATTGCGGGGCTTGCCTCAGAACCAGCTACCTTCGTCTTTTATCGCCTTTCTGGCAACCTGTTCGGCCTTCTCGATTCGTTTCTGCATGAGGAGTTCGTATTGCTCGACTATTCTCTGGTATCTTCCGTCCTTTCTGATCTTTTCGAGTCCCCTGTTGAAGGCGTCTCTGACCGCCTCGTCCTTGAACGCGACTTTGAATTGGGTCGGCTGGAAGATATTGTTGACGAGGAAATTGTTCTTTGCGTTGGCCAGCGCTATGTGGGCGGCGAGGTAATAGTTGAATATGTTCTTGTCCATCACGATGACGGCATCCTTCTCGTTCATGGCCATGCTCATGTGCCTGCCGCGGAGTGGAATTTCGGAGTAGTCCTTGTTGTTCTCGACGGCGTGCTTGAAGTCGGGGCCGAGATAGAGTTTTGCGTTCTGGAACGCATAGACTTTCTTGTCGGAGAGGTCTGCGACCGACTTGATCTTGAACTTCGCATTCTTGGTGGTCATCGCCGCGTTGTGGTAGCTGATGTGGCTTGCGGAGTAGTGCATGTTCTCCATGCCTGCGTCCTCGTTGCAGGGGCTTATTCCGTCCACTGGATTTTTGGCGAGCTCATCCTTTATATTCTCTTGCCTGAGGAAGACCGGCTCGACGGTGTAGCCCTCCTCCTTCAGTGCTTGGCGCACTATGTCCATCTCCATTCCCATTCCGCCCTCCGGGATCACGTATGGCGGCAGCTTGACGAAGTCCAGATCCTCGATGTCCCTTATCACGTAGGGTGGCAACTGTGTGCCGAATGCGATCTTGAGTTTATTCTCTTCGGCCTTGAAGGGATCGGCGGCATCCTGTGCGAGGATCGGGGCGAATGCGGCGGCGATGCAGGCGACTGCTATCGCTGTTTTCCTTGCGGTGTTCATCTTCATGGTCGGATTTCTCCTTTATTTATTTTCTTCAACTTAGCCCGCTATTCATAGCCTGCCGTTAAGCTGTCGTTAATATGAGATTAAAAGTGCGGGACCATGGTGACTCCTCTCAAACATTTAACGGCATGTTAACAATGGTCTAACCTCCGCATGGCATCTTCGGGAACGTATTCGTGGTCTGTGCCCATGTTTCCGGTTTTTACAACGGCGGGGTTGAAATGATAGACAAGATGCTTTTGGAGAGGATATTTGCTGCGGCGAGCATACAGCGTTGGAACGACCACATGCGGCCTCTGGACTTTTCGGAGCTTGACAAGCAGGGGCACAAGATGGTGATAGCCTATGTGATTTCGAAATTCGCGCCGGCGGGGTGCGGGTTCGACTGGATCGCGGTCATCGAGGGGGCCATATTCGAGATGCTACAGAGGGTGGTGATAACGGATCTGAAGCCGCAGCTTTTCTACAGGATAAAGTCGGACGCCGACAAATACCGGGATCTGAACGATTGGATATACGGGCAGGTGAAGGGCGAGATCGAGTCTGTGGACAAGGCTTTTGCGAGGAGGTTCAGGGACTACTTCCAGGACGATTCCAATAATATCAACCGGAGGATATTGTCCGCCGCCCATTTCTACTCGACGAAATGGGAGCACGACATCATCGAGCCGTTCAACCGCGCCGGGCTGGACATGAGCGCGACGAAGAAGGAGCTGTTGAAGCGTCAGGAGCTCTTCAACGACATAGAGGGTGTGAGGCAGATAATGCTCTGGCCCGGGCTGCGTCATTTCGTGGATCTATGCGGCCAGCTGCGCTTCCAGCAGAGGTGGAGCCACATGTACAGGGTTCCGAGGACGTCGGTGCTCGGCCACATGTGCCTGGTGGCTGTATTCTCGTATCTTTTCTCGATCAAGATCGAGGCCTGCCCGAGGCGGGCGAGGAACAATTTCCTCTGCGGTCTCTTCCATGATCTTCCCGAGGCGCTGACTCGTGACATAATCGCGCCGGTCAAGTCGTCTGTCGAGGGGCTTCTGGAGCTGATAAGGGACTACGAGATCGAGGAGATGAACGAGAAGGTGATGCGGAATCTGCCCCCGACCTGGATACAGGAGATAGAGTCGTTCACCAAGTTCGAGTTCAGGAGCATGACGGGGGTTGGCGGTTCGAGGAAGTTCAGGAGCAGCGAGAAGATATCCGAAAAGTACAACTTTGACGAGCACGATCCGATGGATGGCGAGATAATACGTTTCGCCGACCATCTCACCGCATTCATGGAGGCGTATCTCTGCGTCCAGAACGGGATAAGGAATCCGGAGTTCAAGGAGGCGGCCGCAAAGCTGCACCGCAAATACCGCGGGCGCAAGATCGCGGGCAGGAAGTTCGGCAACATATACGGGCAGTTCAAATTATCCTAGAAAAAGCAGTTGAAAATCGCGTTTCTACTTAAGTGTATGATAATTAAGTTGT
>DYMC01000320.1 GCA_020721745.1 Lentisphaera sp.
GTCCCATCTGCGACCCGCCAGAGTTGGATTGCGCCAGCTCGCGGCCCGGATAAAGCTAGGGTCTGCCCATCTGGCGCGAAGACTGCGATATCTGTCAGAATCTTTTGTTCCTCCAGAGTGTGCAGGAGCCTCCCATCCGCGACTTGCCAGAGTTGGATTGTGCCATCATCCGACCCTGAGGCCAGGGTCTGCCCATCCGGGGAGAAAGCTACTTTGCTGATTTCTTCCAGAGTGCGCAGGAGGGTTCCATCGTTGACGCGCCAGAGCCGCACAGTGTCACGAAAATCCACGGAGGCCAGGGTTTGCCCATCCGGCGAGAAGGCTACGCTCCACACCCATACTGGAGTTCCCTCCAGAGTGTGCAGGAGTGTTCCATCCGCGACCTGCCACAACTGTACAGTGGCGTCATCCGACACATTACCCCGGGACACGGAGGCGAGGGTTTGTCCATCTGGCGCGAAGGTTACGCTACTCACTGATCCCTTCTGCGCCTCCAAGGTGTGCAGAAGCGTCCCGTCCGCGACCCGCCATAGTTGGATTGTGCCATCCTCCAACCCTGAGGCCAGAGTCTGCCCATCTGGCGCGAAGGCTAAGGTATTCACTGATTCTCGCTGTTCCTCCAAAGTGCTCAGGACCGTCCCATCCGAGATATGCCACAATTGCATGGTCTTACCATCTGCCGACACAGAGGCCAGCGTCTCCTCATTCGGAGAGAAGACCACACTGCTGGCATCTATTTCGATAAAGGACATTTCTTCTAGCGTTGCGGCGTTATACACGTATATGCCTGGAGGAGATAACACTGCCAGCAGTTGACCATCTGGCGAGAAGGCACTGCTGGTTTTCTCATCGTCCAGGATGCGCAAGAGCGTCCCATCCGCGACCCGCCATACCCGCACGGGGCCATTATCCGACACAGATGTCAGGGTCTGCCCATCCGGCGAGAAGACCGCGCTGCTGGCTTCTGTTTCGATAAAGCGCATTTCTTCCAGCGTTGTGGCGTCGTACAGGTAAACGCCCAGGGGGGATAACACTGCCAGCAGTCGGCCATCTGGTGAGAATGTTATCTCTTCGATTGAGCCTTTTCCCCAGCGAGCCAATTGAGTAACCTGTCCGACGTTCTGGGGTGAGATGCGAAGCCCGGAAAAAGGAATCGGCGTGCCAGCCAGGGCGGGCAATGATAATGGCGTAGTGGAAGGCTTCATTACCAGCCAGCCAATAATTCCCACTAGTATAAGGAATGCCAATCCTCCACCGCCAACCACCCACGGCCACCAAACCGTCTTTTTCTGTTGTGGAAGAACAGG
>DYMC01000321.1 GCA_020721745.1 Lentisphaera sp.
CCCCGCGCATCAGACGCATAGAAAACCGCAATTTATGACCGTGCCAAGTATAACACGCGCCTCATCAGGGGTGGCAGGCTCGCGTCCCATCACTTCCGCCTCGCGGACAGCCCACGCGACCAGTTCGTACCCACACTGCGGACAGCGGTTTGCCAGGATTTTCTGCTCATCGCGCAAAGCAACCAAAAAGCGGCTGCCCGTCTCTCCCACCGACCAGGTGTAGGGTATTTTGATTTGCCCTTTCAGCGTCAGCGCTTCGGTTTCGTTTCTCCAGTCCATCGTCACACCTTTATCAAAATCGCTTCGCCCTGCGAGAGACCGCCGCAAATGGCGGCCACGCCCCTCCCGCCGCCGCGCCGACAAAGCGTGCCATCGGCTGATAGCCCAACTCATCCGCTTTCTCTTTGGACATCATCAAAATCGCCACGCCGCCATCGTTCAGTCCCGATGAAGTCCCAGCAGTGACGGTGCCGTCCTTTTTGAAGGACGGTTTCAACGCGGCAAGCTTTTCCAGGCTGGTGGCGCGCGGATGCTCGTCGCGGTCAAAGATGATCGGATCGCCTTTGCGCTGGGGAATTTCCACAGGCACGATCTCTTCCTTGAAGTAACCCGCTTCGATGGCGGCCAGGGCGCGTGTTTGACTCCGCAGGCCAAATTGATCCTGCTCTTCGCGCGAGATGCCAAACTCCTCCGCCAGCCCCTCAGCGATGATACCCATCGGGACATCGGTATCCGCGTCGGGTCCGACCTCGCGCGTGATCCACGCATTTGGCGTCAGCGAAATAGAACCGTAACTCTTTAATTTTTCAGTGCGATTGACATATTGTTCCGGGAACTGACTCCGCTCCGCGTAACGGAACGTTTCCTGCGTCGGGATGTTACTCACCACGATTCCCGCGTGGACCTCGCGCCTGCTCCCGTTATTCTGACGGATTCTCACGCCCCAAACCTTTCCGTCCGCCACCAGAATCTCCTCCGCTGACGTTTCGAGCAGCAACTCCCCGCCGAAATGAATGAATCGTTCCTTCACCGAATCCATCCAGGTCTGGATTCCGCCCACCGCAAATCCCGAGGGCCAGCGCGCCACGCCTGTTTTGAAACGTGGATTGATCACTTCGCCGAAATAACGGAAAATATCGCCCACCGAAATTTCTTCGGGGTCGTTGATGGTCGTGATGAGCGTCCCCACCGCGTGGAGCATTTCATACAAAACATGCTGACGGTCAATGCCGCGCGGTAATACTATAATAGCGGATCGTGCGGGTGGTCGTCCCCAGCTCGCGGGCCAGGTCACCGA
>DYMC01000322.1 GCA_020721745.1 Lentisphaera sp.
GCGCGGTGGGGATACCGTCGTGTTTTCCGGCGGGCCATTTGGCGGCGGCACCGAATGGGAAATCCGTGTCCAGTGGCCACACGGCGTAGTGACCGCCTCGCCACCTTTCTGGCAGCGCATGGAAGACCTGAAACCCATCATCAACCTGGGTCTCCTATGTCTGGCGGGCATCATCTTGCTGGGTGGTGGGGCTGGCTTGTTCTTGTGGTGGTACCGCAAAGGCCGCGATCCGGTGATCCCCGACATGCCTTTGCAAGTCACCCAACTGCCCGAAGATGTGCCTCCCGGTGTGGTGGGTACGTTGCTGGATGAAAAGGCGGATATGCAAGACATTCTGGCTACGTTGCTCGACCTAGCGCGGCGCAACTATTTGCGCTTTGTGGAGACCAAGGGGGGATTGTTTCGTAGTAAGGATTTCGAGTTCGAGCGCCTGATTGATGACACCAGTGGCCTGATGGAACACGAGCGATATTTGCTGGAGCGCATCTTCAGCGTCAGCGGAGGCCGGAAAACTCGCAAACTATCCTCCCTGAAAGATTCTTTCTACACCGCGATTCCCAAACTCCAAACGATGCTGTATGAGCAGGCCGTCGAGCGCGGCTATTTTGACCAAGACCCTAACAAAGTCCGTGGCAAGTACATGATCATTGGCTTTCTCTTGCTGATGGGTAGTGGGGTATGTACCTTTTTCCTTTTCCCGGTATTGACGTCTTCGTTTTTCTCAGGGATTGCCCCACTTATCAGCCTCGATCTTGTTTTGGTGGCTTACATGGTGGTCGCGCGGATCATGCCTCGCAAGAGCGAGAAGGGTGCTCGGGCAGCGGCACGTTGGAAGGCTTTCAAGCGCTACCTGACGGAAATCGATCGTTACACCAACTTGCAAGGTGCGACCGACTTGTACGAAAAATATTTGCCCTATGCTGTGGCCTTTGGCTTGGAAAAAGCATGGACACGGCAGTTCGCCTCCTTGGGTACTCCCGCACCGCGCTGGTATGTGCCTTATGGCATGGGAGATCACCCCTATTACAGTGGCACCGGCGGACACCTGGCTTCTGGCATGCCCTTTTCCGGTAGCCAGGGAAGTATGCCCTCCCTGGATGGTATGGCTGATGGCACTTTTGCCAGTCTGAACAGCATCAGCGATAACCTGTTTAGCATGTTGAACTCGACGGCCAGCACCTTGCGCAGTTCTCCTTCCTCCTCCGGCAGTGGCGGTGGCGGCTTCTCCGGTGGCGGAGGCGGTGGCGGCGGCGGGGGCGGCGGTTCCTCTGGCTTTGGATAAACCCATGGTGC
>DYMC01000105.1 GCA_020721745.1 Lentisphaera sp.
TTGCGCCTTGCATCTCGGGCTTTTTGAGCGGGATCAGATTTTTAGGTTTTTGCTGTGCGATCATCCCCCTCCCAATTTCACACAAGAAAATTTACATTACCAGTTTCTTAATTGCTGGCAATGAAACTCCCGGCGGCAAGCCCCAGTTATTTCTATTGCACAAGCTTTATTGGCATGAATATTGCTTCTAAAAGTATGACCGTTTGAATAGTGGTAAATGTCGATAGTGAAAGAACTCCATTTCTCAAGGAGCCCTTTTTGTCTTTAATTCGTAAAAATATCGTAACTACTCAGGCAGGCGGTTTCTCGCAAAAACTTAGAATTAGAAGTTTAACCTACGCAACAACCTCTCAATAAAATTTGCAATATTCTGTTTTCTCGACATTTATGTTTCTGCGGTACTCCTCAGTCGGCCCTATAAAAAATGTTGAATATGTTTAAGTTACAGCATGTTTCAACTACCTTCTGAAGAAGGTAACTAAACAATGTATCCGTAAGGCAGATAATAAATTGCAGATTTTATTTAATGGTCTGATTCAAGGCGCACTTTTTGCACTCATGGGTCTCGCGTTCAGCCTGGTGTATAGCACAACTGGCGTGTTACACATGGCACTCGGTGCGATCTATGCCCTTGCACCTTATATTCTTCTGACTGCTCTCCATATAGGCCTTGGGTGGGGTGTCGGTTTGATTTTGGCGGTTGGCGTCGCCGTATTTGTGGGCATTTTTTGCGAAGAAGTATTGCACTGGCCATTTTTGCGGCGAAATGCGCCTGCGGAGGTGCACCTGATTGGTTCATTGGGGATGTTTTTGGTCCTTGTTCAAGCCATCGCTATTCTTTGGGGTAGTGATGTTCAAGTTTTGCACAACGGAGTGGATGCTGTTTACGGTTATGGCGATTTGCGCCTTACCCGTGGGCAAATGTTCAGCGGTTTCGGTGTCCTTATCATAATCGGTGCATTTTTTTTATGGTTACAACGTACGGAACTGGGTTTGCAATTTCGCGCCATGGCCGACAATCCTACGCTTCTCAGCTTACTTGGTCGCGATGTGCGCAAGCTGCGCCGGTTTGTTTTTGGCATGAGTGCTGGCCTGGCCGCATTCGTGGCTTTAGGCAGCTCCTATGACACCGGATTTGACCCACACGGAGGCTTGGAAGCAGTGCTAATCGGTGTCGTGGCCACCATCGTCGGAGGCCGAGGCTCTCTGGCTGGTGCCGTACTGGTTGGATTATTACTCGGAGTGATTCGCAGCGAGGTTGTTTGGTTTACCTCAGCCCGCTGGGAGCAGGCGGCTACCTTTACTATTCTTGCTTTGGTTCTCTTTTTTCGCCCACAAGGGCTGTTCGGCCGCACATTACGGTTAGAGGAAAAGTCATGAGCTACCTACTCCATTTACTGATTTTCTTCCAGATCTACGCCGTTGTTGCCATGTCGTTAAACTTGCTGATTGGCTACGGCGGACTTTTGCAGGTTGCTCATGCCGCCTATTTCGGTGTCGGTGCCTATACTGCTGCATTACTTTGGACCAAATTGGGGGTCGGATTCATCCCAGGCCTGCTGGGAGCAGCGCTGATGTCATCTCTTCTGAGCCTGTTGGTCTCTCTATCCGCATGGCGCTTCCGGGGCGATTATTTCGTCATGATCAGTCTGGCAGTACAGGTGGTTCTTTATAGTCTGATGTACAACTTTATGGATATAACGAATGGCCCTTATGGTATAACCGCAATCCCCAAACCAGTTATCATGGATAGCATATTTGCTACTCAGGAGGCCACATTTGCCATCTATGTGGTCATAGTCGGAATGCTGGCGTTTATTCTGGCGGCAGCCAAGCTAAGCCCCTTTGGGCTCTCGCTTCAGGCTATGCGCGATGACGAACTTGCCGCACGTTCTTTGGGAATCCCCGTGCGACGGTTGAAGGTGGAAGCCTTTATGCTTGCCTCGGCCATGGTTGGTGTAGCTGGTGGATTATATGCATCTTATATCAGCTATATCGATCCCACCTCGTTCACTTTGGACGAATCCATTCTGATGTTGAGCATGGTTATTGTTGGTGGGACCGGTAATGTTCGTGGACCTTTGGTAGGTGCTGCGGTGTTGATTGCAATCCCGGAGTTGTTGCGATTCTTGTCTCTTCCGGATACGGTTGCGGCTCATATTCGGCTTTTGGCATACGGATTGCTACTCATATTAATGATGCATTGGCGTCCGCAGGGGCTGGCTGGGCGATACCGCTTTGAATAAAGTGAAATATGGAAGCAGTGGCTGAAAATTTGAATGAGACTATAACATTACGGGCAACGGAAGATGTCCTGCCTTGGGCCGTTAGAACTGCAAATCTATGTCTTGCCTTTGGCGGACATCAGGTACTCGAGGGGCTAAATCTAACCCTGCAGGCTGGAGAGGCGATATTGCTGCGGGGGGAGAATGGTTCAGGAAAGACGACACTGCTCAATATCCTCTCCGGTCTTATCCGTCCCGATGCGGGCAGTGTTCTCTTGCATCTCAAGGGGCGAGAAATTGATGTAACCGGTTCCAGCCCTGAACGGATTGCTCGCAGCGGATTGGGCCGTCTATGGCAGGATATCCGTCTCTTTCCAACCATGACAGCCCTGGATAATGTACTTGCGGCAAGCGCGGAACTGCTTGATCGGACCGCCTTGGCCGGGATCACCTGTTGGCCATTGATTCGGCGTCAGGAGCGAGTTGCGCGTGAACGTGCGTTACATAACTTGGCGTTAGTCGGGATGGCCGATCGCTCGGATTCATCTGCGGATAAGCTTTCTGTGGGGCAGATGAAGCGAGTGGCGCTTGCTCGGCTTCTTCAGGCCGAGGCCGACTTTTGGTTGCTCGATGAACCACTGGCAGGGCTTGATCAGGTATCAGCCGAGGAGATTTTGAGATTGCTTGAAAGATTTAATACTGACCACGGCAAGACGATGCTTGTTGTTGAACACCAGCATGAACGCATGGCGCCGATCTGTGGCCGGATGTTTTTTCTTGCCAATGGGCATCTGCAACCTGAGCGCTCCGTATGAATAACCTCGAGATCACATGGATCAGGCAGGGGGCGCGGGCTTTAGATGTGCGGCCCTTGCTTCTAGTCAAATCTCTCTGTGTGCGGGTTGGTGTGCGACAGGTACTCGACTCCATTGATTTAGAAGTATATGAAGGTGATCATGTTCGCATCACAGGCCCAAACGGTTGTGGAAAAAGCACTCTGCTCAACGCCATTGCCGGAATTGCGCCGGCAAAGATTGAGGGCGGTCATGTTCATTTCCAGGATATGGACATCACCTCCTGGAGCAGTCATGAACGGGCTCGCCAGGGAATTGCCTACATGCGCCAGGTTGATAATATCTTTCCGTCACTCACTATTCGCGAGAATTTGATAATGGCGTTGGGACGGGATGGCTATGAACAATTCGCGCAGGTGTTCCCGGAGTGGGTTGGTGACTTCCCGCCGAATAAGCGGGCCGGTCAGCTCAGCGGGGGACAGAGGAAAAAAGTGGCATGGGGAATGACGGTGCTCAGAAATGCGCCGCTTATTCTTGCAGACGAACCCGAAGCCGGTGTCGCCCATCGTTTTGAGCCACCGGAAACGAAGACCTATATAATGGTAACGCATCAATAGGCAGACAATCTTGCGGAGAAGTTATTTAATAATAGAAAGGAGCATACCCAGATGAAACAATTCAATATAATCAAGCCTAAGGACCTTCCATGGGAAAACTCGTTGACCGGAGCGGCGGGATGTTTCGCCAAAACCATATTTGCATATTCTGATCATCATATAACTGCCGGTGAATCAGGAGCTTACACCGGTCATTATCGTTTTGACCCAGGTGCGAAGTACCCTCCCGTTCATATCGTCCACTTGCCTTGCGAGCTTTTCATTACAAGCGGGACTTTTCTGCTCAATGGCAAACCCGTAACCGCCGGTAACTGGGTGCAAGTTTTACCGGATGAGGATGCCGCCATTGTCTTTTCTTCGGAAGAAGGTTGTGAGGTGATCGGCTTTGTGCGCGGGGGTATCCGCAAGGCGAACGAGTCAAGCAGTTTGAAAAAACCAGAAAGTCTCAGCGACCCAATCAATCCAGACACCATGCCATGGGTAGAGTCGCCGACTGGTGCGCCGGGTTGCGCGGGTAAAAAGGTTTTTATTTATGATTCAGGGGGCTACACCTGTCATTATCGTTTTGCGCCAGGCGCGGCCTACCCTCCTGTGCAGTTTGTTGGACAACCGTGTGAGTTGTATGTCACAAGCGGGATATTGCTTGTCAATAATAAACCAGTTCCTGCCGGAAGCTGGGTGCAGGTTTTACCAGATGATACTGCCGCCATCGTCTTTTCATCGGAAGTTGGTTGCGAGGTGATCAGCATTGTGCGCGGGACTATCCGCAAGGTCTGAGGGATTACTGATTCAATCCCCATACAGGAGGACAGAATACCATGAAAAATAATAAACTTGTCATTGGAATTGCGATTCTCGTTACAGTGTTCGCTATCGGTTTTTGGCAATTCAACCAGAAGAGTTTACCTTCAGAAAAATCAATCAAAATAGGCGTGTTGGTCCCGCTTACCGGGGCTGCGGCCAGTTATGGAGAAAATTCCAAGATGGGGGCGGCGCTGGCCGTGGAGGAATTCAATGCGGGGCATCCTGAGCTGAAGGTCGAGCTCATTTCCGAGGATTCTCGTGGAGAGGCGGCCCAAGGTGTTAAGGCCGCGCAAAAACTTCTTGATATCGATCAGGTGGTCGCCGTGGTTGGCTGCGTGACCAGTGGCGTGACTCTGGCCGTCGCACCGGCTATGAACGCGAAACATGTCCCGATCGTCTCTCCTGGCGGGAGTGCGCCGAACATCCGGGATGCCGGCGATTTTGTGTTCAGGACCTGGCCAAGTGACGTGTTTGAGGCTGCGGCAATGGCCGATCACCTTAAAAACAAGAAGATACAGCGCCTGGCAATTCTGCGCGTAAACAATGAGTACGGCCTGGCGATGGAGAAGGCGTTAAGCCAAAAACTTGCACCACCGACCCAGGTCGTGGCCTCGGAAAGCTTTGACCAGGGCGCCCGGGAAATGCGAACCCAGTTGCTCAAAATCAAGGAAGCACAACCCGATGCCCTTTTCTTCGTCGGTTTCCCGGAAGCGGCGATTGCGCTTGCGCCTTCGCTTTCCGCCGCCGGGCTTAAGATCCCGCTTTTTGCGACAAGTGGTTTTGAGGATCCCCAGGTTCCCGCGAAGACAGGCGGTGTTCTCGAGGGCACTATTTATGCCAAGCCGTTGGCCGACTCTCCGGCGGCAGAATCTTTCCGTCGCGCATACAAGGAGCGATATAAAGGAGACCCCGGCATTACATCAGATACAGCTTACGATGCCGCAGCCCTGGCATTGCGTGGCGTAGCCGCCGCAATTTCCTCGAAACAACCCGTCACCGGCGACTTTATTCACGATTATCTGCTGCAAGTTCGGGACTACGCGGGCGCTTCCGGCGTGTTATCATTTGACGATAAGGGTGACGTGATCAAACCGGTCGGCCTTTTTACTCTGCATAACGGACAGTATGAAAAGCTGCCATAATTGAGGGAACTTCGTGGATACTTCTTTACAATTGCAAACTTCTCTGGCGAGTGACCTTGAAACAATAGAAGGACCGGTCATGTCCTTTTTCGACAAGTATGCAGAATACTACGAAAGCTCGTGGGATCTCCGTGAGCACGGCCTTAATGTCGGGATCTTTGAAGGGGATGTTGAGCGGATCGCGGAGCAGGATCTTGAAACCGGATACGAATATTGCCGTGATCATGTCATTGAGCTGCTGCAAAAAATTCATACACTTGATAGAGACGCTCGCATCCTTGATGTATGCTGTGGAACAGGCGCCACTCTTTCGAGAATTGTGAACCGATACGCCTGCAAGGGAGTGGGGGTTGACATCAGCAAGGCTCAAATAGCAAGGGCAAATCAGTTGCGCGAGCAGGGCGTCAAGGAAGGACGGTTGCTGTTTCGGCAGGGAAGCGCGAGTCTGATTGATCAGGTCGTATGCGAGCAACTGCCATTCACCCATGTCCTCAGCCAGGACGGGCTTCTCTTCGCGTACGACAAACCACGCGCCGTGGAAGGTATCTTTGATCTATTGGAGGCTGGCGGCGCCTTTGTTCTCTCCGATTTTGTCCCGCAGATATCGAAACAGGAAATCGATGCCGCGTTGCGCGCTCGAGTCTACGAAGATGTCAAATGGGGGCAAGGTTTCACCTTCAGAGAATATTTTGAACTCTTGACGGACACGGGATTCGAAATTGTCCAGGCTGAGTTGCGCCCGCTCGATATGCGCAACACCTACGAAAAGCTCATCCCCAGAACCCATGCCATGGCAGCTGGCGGCGATGCAACCTACACCTTTCTCGCCAGACGGTATGAGGGCATCGTCAAAGCCATAAGCAATGGCGCCCTCAGTTGGGCGTGGTTTGCGGTCAGAAAACCATGAGAAAGCTGCCCGCCGGTCGACCTTCACCATTCAAGGTCTATGTTTCCGCAAGCTCCCGTGGCCTTGCCTTCGAAATTGCCAGACAGTTCGCCCGTGATGGCGCCGATATCGCCCTCTCGAGCCGCAACGCCTCCCATCTTGATACCGCTCGGCAAACGCTCCTGGCGGAAAGCCCGCAGGCGCGGGTGCTCACCATTCAGGGGGATATCGCCAACGTCGGCGATCAGGAGAAAATCCTTGCGACCCTCGACGCGGAGGATTTCCAGCCGGATGTCTTCGTCTGCAGCGCCGGTCATCCCATGGAGGGCCGTCTTTCCTCCCTTTCGCGCGCGGATTGGAGCCATGAGCTGGAGATGATCCTTGGGCATGCTGTTTTTGCCAGTCAAAAGTTTACATCGGCTATGGCAGAGAGAGGTTTTGGCAGACTAATCTTTTTGTCTTCGCTTTATGCCAAGGCCCCGAACCACGATTTTTTCATTTCTTCGTTGGCTCGTTCGGCACTCTTCGCCTTGTCCAAGATGGTGGCAAGGGAGTATGCCGATCGAGCCGTGGCTGCATTCGTCGTCTGCCTGGGGTACATTGACACCCCCCTTTTGCGCAACAGGGCCCTCGGTCGACCTCACGACGAACCCGACCCGGAAGAAAGCTTGCTGGAAACATGGTCTGCCAGGTATGAAGAATGGGCGGCTGAAATTCCCGCCAAGAGAATTGCCACACCGGCGGAACTCGCCCGGTTCATTTCTTTTTTGACATTGCCGGAAACAGAGTATCTGAGCGGCAATGTCTTTTCATTTTCAGGTGGTTTGGATAAGGAGATTATATGACGCACAGTTCCAATGATGCCATAACGGCTGCAGGTCGTCGCCTGCGCAAGCTTGTTATACTCGATCGTATTATCCTGCTTGATGACCAGTGGGCCGAACTTCGTGCCCTTGCGGACGAGGTGGTCGAATATGGCGGGATTGATCAGAAAGAGATGCTGGCTCGCCTTGAGGCCGAGTCGGGCCAAGCTGCGGCGCCCGTGTGCTGGACGCAGCTGGCGGCCGAAGAGATAACAACCAAGGAACTCATCGATCGCGTGAAAGGTGCGGATGGGATCATTACCTGCTGGACCAACATCCCGGACGAAGTGATTCTGGCCAGTCCCCAACTCCGTTATCTGGGGTTCTGGACGAACCTGGTCGATCATCGGGTCAGCATGAATCTTGCGCGCGAGCGTGGCATTGTGGTGACCTCCATCCCTGACTACGGGACCGACTCGGTGGCCGAGATGACCATTACGGGTATGCTTGCCGTGACGCGCCATCTGCTGGAATCGGTTGCCAACACCAAAAGAGGCAGTTGGGCCTATGAATTGCTCAAAACGGGCAAGCGGGTGCCGACCATCGACCGTATCCCTCAGCGTATCTTGCGCGGCAAGAAGCTCGGCCTGTTGGGGTTCGGGCGTGTTGGCCAACGGGTGGCCGAGATTGCCCAGGCCTTCCGCATGGATGTGGCCTACTGGAGCCGTAACCGGCGTCCGGAGTGGGAAGCCAGAGGGGTCGAGTACAAGGAAATCGACGATCTGGTCGATTGGTCCGACATCTTTTCCATGCACCTGTCACCCTATGCGCCGGAACATATCGTGTCGCGCGAGCGCCTGGCCCGACTCAGAGACGGGGCGATATTCGTCAACACCAGCGCCGGCCGTCTGGTGGACCAGGACGCTCTGTGGGATGAGCTGCGCACCGGCAGGATCAATGCGTATCTCGATGTGTATGAAAAGCTTCCCCCTCGCAAAATCATTAGTGAGCTGACGAGCAAGAACAATATCTTCACCTATCGGGCCGCGTGGTTTACCCAGGAGGCGGTGACCTATAAGGGGG
>DYMC01000323.1 GCA_020721745.1 Lentisphaera sp.
ATCGAGCACAAGATGCGTGCGGTGTTGGCGGTCATTGCTCCTCCTCAATCTTCTTGATGTATGATTCGTAGAAGGGCCTGAATCTGGCCGGGATGTCGAAGTTGGAGGCGCGGAATCCCTTGTCAGGCTTCCTGGGATCAGGGTTGGCGTGGTGGCTGTCCCCATTGACCGGTGAATTTTCCGCGGTGGAATCGGCGGTCATTCCGAATCCCGGACTTTTGCCGGCCATCGCATTCGCCATCATGGCCATCATTGCGGACTGGCCGGTCATTCCGGAGAGCATGGCGGCCATGAGCTCTATCGCCTCGGTTTCGGCGGCGATGGTCCCGAGCGCCCGCGAGAATCTGCCCGACAGCGTGAAGCTCGACCCGTCGAGGATCCTCAGTGTGCTTCCTGGAACGACAATGTCTTCGGTCCTGGAAATGTATTCGGGATATTGTATGGATGCTGTGATCTCCTCCGGGGCGGGGCGGTAGACCGGAACGGCATCCATGGCGGCACGCCAGTCTCCGGCTCTCAGGAATATCCTTGACGGAGCGGCTATTCCATCGAATCGGAAGGAATAGCTCCCGTCGGATATGGCCGAGACGAAGCTCCCGCCGTTGAGATGCGCATGCGCATAGTCCGGACGAAGGATGGAGCTTTCTGAAAGCCGCAAGAGCAGATCGAAGAGCTCGGAGACCGGAACCGTGATTCTCCCCGGGAGATTCTCCGGCACGACGAACGTGAAGCGGGGGATCTCGCCCAGCGGATTAAGGAATCTCCCGATACAGTTCAGAAGGGCAGGCTCCGCGAATTTCGCAAGCAGCGCGAGCATGACAAGGAGGAGAGCCGAGACGACGGAAATCTTCGCGGTCCTCAGCTTGTCCACAGCCTTCCCGAAATCATGCCTCTCGGCGTCGGATGCGACCTGCCTCAGCGCCGCCTGCCGGAGCTCCTCCGACTGGAAGGTGCTGCAGTCCCCGTCTTCCGAGAGCTCCACTGCGCTTTGCAATCTGTCCCCGAGCTTTCCGAATCTCCTCTGGATGACTACCGCGAGTTCCGAATAGGATCGCCTGCGCAGGACCCAGTGGCACAGCCAGTTCCAGAGCGCGCAGGCGCATAGGGCCAGGGTGGCGGCCAGCAGGGCCATGCGCAGCGTCCTCGGAGTGTCGGCGAATCTGTCGGCCACGAAGAGGATTAGGAGAGGGACTATCGCGGAAGCGAGCATGGCAAGGATGTCTCGAAGAGCAGCAGGAGCCTCTCGAAGGAGACTATTTTTCTGCGCAGATTTTCC
>DYMC01000106.1 GCA_020721745.1 Lentisphaera sp.
TTGGAAAGCGAAGAAATTTGGGCTAAAGCCCGTTTTTCCTGCGAAAAACGGGCTATCCCGCGACAGGCTCCATCGAGGCGGACTATGACCACAGGACCAGACCCTGGTACAAGGAGGCCATGCTATACGATGGGGTAGTATGGAGCTCCCCCTATATTGACGCCTTCGGCTTCGGCGTGGTCATTTCCGCGGCAAAAAGACTCTATGCCGAAGATGGATCCACCCTCGGCGTGGCCGGACTTGACATCACCTTCGCAAACATCTTGAAACTGATGGGGGCAAGGAAGAGACAAGTCGCATGCAGTGCTCCGAAGATATCTGCTCGACCAGGACGGCAACGTCATCCTAGCCCGTTTTTCGCGTGAAAAACGGGCTAGGTATTCCAGCGAATCTTTTCATCTGAACCAATTGCAAAACTCCCCTTGGCTGCGCTGAGTTTTGCAATTGGCCCAGGCGAAGCTCATCCGCCAAAACGCTTCAGCATGGCGGAGGCTATTCCAAGATATATCATGACGCCGGATATGTCCGCCAGAGAAGCGACAAGCGGCCCGCTCGCCGCCGCAGGGTCCGCTTTCAGCTTCCTGAATATAAAAGGAAGCATCATACCCATCATGCTTCCATACGTGACTATTATCACCATGGATATGGAAACCACTATCGCTATTTTTATCCCCGAACGCCACCAGGCCAGCATGAAAACCGCAACCGACATGGACAAACCAAGGCCGACCGAGACAACAAGCTCTCTTGCAAAAACCTTTATGAAGTCAGACACCTTGATCCCTCCAAGAGACATGCTGCGGATGACCAGCGTGGCCGCCTGCGAACCGGCGTTCCCGGAGCTTCCTATCAAAAGAGGCAGGAAAAACACCAAAGCCACGCACGAAGAAATGAGATCCTCGAAATATGCAAGTCCAGCCCCGGACAGCAGATTCACAAACACAAGGGTGACCAGCCAGGGAATGCGGCTGCGGTATAGAAGAAGAAGAGAGGCATCAAGATAGTCGTCCTCCAGCGGGCTGACACCCACCGTCTTGTGGAAGTCCTCCGTGGCCTCCTCCTCGGACACATCGAGTATGTCGTCCGACGTGACTATCCCGAGGAGAACCCCGTCCGGATCCACAACCGGAAGGGCGAAAAGGTCGTATTTCTTGAACATCGCCACTGCCTCCTCCCTGTCCTGTATCGAGGTGAGCAGGGCGTAGTGACCGTCAAGAAGGTCGGAAATCCTCGTCTGCGGCTCCGCCAAGATTATTTTTCTCAGCCTCAAATCGTCTATGAGAACTCCCTTGTCATCCACTATGTATACCATGGTTATGGTCTCGGAGTCACTGCCGGTCCTCCTTATCTGCTCGATGGACTGCGCCACCGTCCAATCGGGATGAACGGTCACGTATTTGTTCGTCATCAGCCGTCCTACGCTGTCCTTGGGGTAGCTGAGCAGCTTCAAGGCATCCTTCCGGTCCTTGTCGCTCAGGAGGTCAAGCAGCCTTTGCGTCACATTGGCAGGAAGCTCCTCGAAGAGGGCGGTCCTGTCGTCCGGCGGCAGCGCCGAGATTATCTGCTTTGTGTCGTCGTTCGCCATGTTCATGATGAGCTGGTTCTGGAGCGGATAGTCGAGCAGGGAGAAGACCTCGCCCGCAAGGTTCCTTGGAAGAAGCTTGAAAAGCAGAATGCTCTGCCGCGGGGTTATGTCCTCGATGATCTCCTCCACCTCGGCCGCAGGCTGCTCCGCGAGGAAGGAGCGAAGATCCCCAAATTTGCCCTCCTCCAGCATCTCCGCTATGTCCGGCACCAGAAGCTGCGACAGATCCTTCGATCGGACATGTCCGGGAACGGAAGGGTTCTTCGCGTCGTCCTTCGTTCCGGCCATGTCTCCGGCCCAGCATCGCATCCTCCTTTCAACCACCGAGAAATCCTCGGCTCCCTTCAGGTCTCCCACGGACGAATCTCTTCTTATGGCCCGCGCCAGCGAAGCCATCTCGTTCAGATACTCGTTGCCGCATTTCTCCGGAATGGAGTATAACATGACCAGATGAACCTTGTCTCCTCCAGCCCCTCCATAGTCTATCCCATCCCGGGACCAGCCAATGGCGCATATTATCCGGTCTCCAAAACTGCTCCTGGCATGAGGACAGGCTATCCCATGCCCCATGTAGGTGACCGCCTGCGTCTCCCTTTGCATGACCTTGTTCAAGATCATGCATTCTCCCTTGGAGGACAGAGTCTCTTCGATTTTGGAGGACAGGACTACCAGCGCCTCGGCCTTGTCGGAACAGTCGAGTTCGACTACACGTCCCTCTTCAATCGCCTTCAAAAGATGCAAGCTCATTGATTCCCCTTCATGCTCCCCTTCCAAACGCTTCCCCCGAAGGTGGTCGCGTATATGGAGTTCCTTTCAGACGTTACGAATTCGATGCACTGGACGTTGCTGAACGGAATGCCGGATATCGGCGCAAAACTCCTTCCACCGTTTTTTGACAGGTAGAGGCCGGATTCCTGCGCCCCTTCGCATAGCGTCGCATATATCCACCCTTTGCGGAAGGGATCTATATATGCGCCAAAATGCTCCCTGCCTTTGCGCAGAATCAAGTTCCAGCTACCTCCGCCATCGGTGCTCAGGTACAATCCTCCCTCCTTTCCATTGGCGTCCGAACTACCTAGGTAGATCAAATTCGAGTCATCCGGCGAAACAGTGAAATCCTTGGGCCAGGGGAACTTTCCCCTGGGACTTGCCGGAATCCATGACTCCTCTCCATCGGTCGAACAATACAATCCCGCACCGTCGTCTGAAAAACGTCCCTCCCTCCGCATCCCAGTCACAAGAGCGAAAAGCTTTCCGTCCGGATGCAGAAATACCCTTGACACTCTCTTGTTTTCCGGGGAACCGAGACCATCGCTCGACAATCTCCACGTCCTGCCACCGTCAACCGACTTGTAGACCCCGTGCTCCCATATTCCCGCATAGAGTGTTCGCGAACCGCGGGGGCTTTTCGCGTCCAATACTATGGATGTCGTTGCCGAGTTTGGCAAGCCCTTGGAACTCGACAGCCAGGTATTTCCATGATCATCGCTCCTGCAGACCCCTCCTCCGCCGCTTCCCCTGTGCCTGCCATGGATTATGTTCGAATTCGGAATATCGTGAACATCCGAGAACGCCCCCCAAAGCAACCCCTTCTCCTCTGGATCGAAAGCTATTTCGTGGCAGGTGTTCCGCCAAGGAGCCCATCTGTCCTTCCCCCACCAGTTCCAACTGGCCCCCGAATCGGTGGAAAACACAAAGCCTATGTCCGTACAGCATATGTAGCGCCTGGATGGAACAAATGGATCCGAATAGTGATGCCATGTGCTGGTCACCACAAGCCCCTGGTTCAGCCACCGCGAATCCACCCCCTTCCCTACTCCACCCGCCGGAGCGCAATTCCCGTTGAACCAGGTCCGTCCTCCATCATGTGTCGCATAGAGGCACATGCTGTCGCAAAATACAATCCTGTCCGGATCGCTTCCACATATGGCCCAGCCACTTCCGGCACTTTGATAATTCTGGCCTATGTTGGCTGTCCGCCAGTTCGGCTCCACATTGTATTCCTTCCACCGCGGATCGGAGTAAAATGTCGCCCTCCAATCCCTCCCGGCATCATCAGAACGAAACACAGCATTGTGATGCGGAGGATTGAAGCCGGTACTGGTGTTGAACGCATAAATACGATCAAAAGCGGCATCACTGGCAAGCAAACACAAATACTGCGCAACAGGATCATCAGCCCATTGATCCGCCTGTTCCACATCCCTGTTTATGCCAGCACCCATCGCAGACTCCCACGAATCCCCTCCATCCACAGATCTAAATATCCCGCCAGAATATTCTCCAGCAAGCTTTTCCGCCCTGACCGAGCAATATAAAATACTTTTCCCCTTCTTTTCATCAGAAGATCCAGCAAAAGCCAAAATATCGGATTTTGAAAGGTTCTTTACACATTTATCCCATTTTATACCCCCATCATATGACCGCCAAATTCCCGTTTTTGTAGCGGCAAAACAACGTCTTTTGTCCGTCGGACTGTTTTGGTCGAAATAAAATGATATTGGCATCCCTTCGACATTGGAACATAAATTCCAAGTTGCTCCTTCGTCATTTGAAATTAGGGTTTTCCCGTTTGTCGTTCCGACCATCATTCTTCGAGGCATTCCCCTGTCCAACAGTATTTCCCCCTCCAGGGATTCAGCTATGCTTGACACCCTCACAAAGGTTCTGCCAGCATCACTTGATTTTTTCAATTCGAAGACATCGCCTTCGGCGAAAGTCCCAAGCCCCACCGCAAAAATGGCCGCAAGGCTCGGAAAAAGCAATGACCGCAACTTCATAATCCCCTCTTTTCCGGAAATATCTGCACTTTCATCCTCAGATGATTTTCCGTATTGACCGAGAAATTACCCCCCTGCCCCGCCATTTCAACGAAGCTTCCTCCATTTCTTGAGCGAAATATACGAACCGACTCGCCGCAGGATGCGTTGATCCTAGTATCAGAATCACTCGATCCCCACCTCCTCGCAGGCTTGACTGTCCCCTCCCTTGTCCACACCTTCACAAGATTCTCCCCCGCCTTCCGGCTTGCGATTTTCGCATATGGGCTCATGGCGGGATTCGTCAGAAAAATCAGATTCCCGCAGTCGAAATAGGAGAAGAGATATGGCGCTCCTTCGGAGAACGCCATCAGCGCCTCCGCGCAGTAGACATCGTCTATCGAGGAAAATCCGTTCGATGCAAGTATCTCGATTATCTTGCGGGAATGCTCCACCCCGGGAACATTCACCACATAGGCCGAGCCCGTCCCGGGACGCAACGCCACGATGACCGGGGGGCGCCCGGCCCCGCTCAAGACATATGTCCTCGACCCCCTGATGCCAGGCAGCATAAAGCAAACCGACAGGCTGATGAACACCGACAGGAGCAGGACAAATGAGCTTCTCCTGCCAAGAGGCAGGAAAACCAAGGCTGACAGCGGAAGACAGAAAAATAGCAGAAACGGGACAAGGGGAGGCGACGCAAGTCTCATGGCGGAATCTGAAAAGGACATTATAAAGGCCCCGAAGGCGCTGAGAACCAGATCCAGAACGACCGACAACGGCTCGACCGGAATCAGCGACAATGCGAAGGAAAGGCAGAATATGACCCAAAGAAACGGGGTCACGACAAGATTGACCAGCACCGAAAGCGGATTGAATATGTTCTGGTTGAACAAGGATATCTGCAATCCCGAGAGAAAGGCGGCTACGCACATTATGCCCGTGCTCGCAACGCCCGTAAAAAAAGCCCGGACTGGGCCGGGGCGCAGGGCACCCGGCATGAAAAAACTTCTCACATTCAGGAGAGATACGAAGCAACTCGCCTTCCTCCAGCCACCTATGAGAAAGCCCGTTATCAGGAAGGAATACTGGAATCCGGCATCAAGTATCGAAAACGGATTGAGGACAAGCGATGCCGCCGCGGCAAGGAATAAAGAAGAAAATGCATTCGGCGGATAGAGCGCCGCCCTCTGGAACGACCATATAGATATCATCAGCAAGGCTCTTATGGCCGACGGTTGCAGCCCGGTGCAGAAGACATAGCCCAATACTATGAACGGCAAAAGGATGTAGCGTGTTCTAAAGGGGACAACGCAGAGCAGGGATAGGACCAGAAGTCCAAAAATCGCAGTGTGCATGCCGCTTATCGCTATGACATGGATAGTGCCGCTCATCAGCAGTCTCTGCCGGGTCGAGGAGTCTATTCCCTGCCTGCATCCAAATATCAACGCCGCAAGAATATCGCGGTTCTCCTCCGAGCGGATTCCAGAGCACATCCTCGAAAGAACAATGTTCCTGAAATATAAAATTTCAGATGACAACGACTCCCTGCGGCCTATCACCTTGACATCGTCGGCATAGAGCAGAAACGATGTCTTGCGGGAGAGCAGGAAGTCGCGCTGGCTGAAATCACCATCGAAAAGCGCGTCTGAAGGACGGCAGAGCCGCCCGGCGACCTCAAGAATGTCGCCATGCGAAAATCGCAGCTTCTTGTCCCTCGTTATCAGGGCAACCCCGAAATTGGCCGGAACCGGGTCCGCGTCGCCATGCGAAAATCGCAAATTCTTCACCCTGCTGTAGTTGTAGAACGGCATCTTCATCCACGGAACTTCTTCCCCGGGAAGGCTGAAGTCGCTCGCCTCCACAGTCGCCACAACCCCGCAGTCGCAGGGAATATACGATAGAGCCGCCTCGGAACTTCTCCACGCCAGAGCCGAAATGGCGACAAGCGCAAAAGAGACGCAGAACTTGATAAAATTACCGAGCCCAAGCAAAACTGCGAAAATCGCAGCAGAAAAAAATAGAGCAATCAACACGGAGGAAGAGGTTCCAGCCGCGAATGTCAACGACGCGAGAAGAGCCCCCGCGGCAAGCGCCAGCGACGGCCTCAAGGCAAATGGGACGAATTCTCTTATTTTACCAAAGTCAAACATCATAGAACAGAACATCAACGCCGAGGTAATTGCAAAATTGCCTTTGGAACGCCCCGAGGCGTCCCGATGCCCTATCGGAACCGGGATTTCGCAACTTGCGCGCTCGGGGCTTGAGAGCCAGCCATAGGGCTGGCGATCCTCTAAAAAGGCAATTTTGCAATTACCTCGATAAAATATTTTTCACTCCGAGCCAAGTCTGGTGACGGCTTCGGGAGAAATCATTTCGTCGAACTCATCGGCTGAGAGGAGTTTTCTTTCGAGGACTATCTCACGGAGGTTTTTTCCGCTTTTCTTCATCTCCACGGAAATTTCAGAGAGTTTTGAATAAGGTATTTTCGAAAGCAGTGAAGTCAAGGCTGCTGTCGAAGAGAGAATTTGACTACGGCATTCTTCGCGGTTGGCTACAATGCCGTCAATACACAAATCCGAGAGAATCCTTGCGGAATTCGCAAGAATCTGAATGTTTTCAAGGAGTTTATCGGCAATTAGTGGCATCATGTGATTCAATTCCAGATTTCCCGCCCCACAGGCGCTTGCTATTGCAACATCATTCGACAAAACAAGACTTGAAGCTTGCAGAACAGCTTCGGGAACAACTGGATTCACCTTTCCAGGCATTATCGAAGATCCAGCCTGAAGAGCAGGAAGAAATATCTCACAAAAACCTGAATCGGGACCTGATCCCATCAATCTGAGGTCGTTGCACATCTTGGTCAGATTGACGGCAAACGCCCGTAAAATCCCGCTGGTCTCGGCAATTGCGTCCTGGTTTTGTGTCGCTTCATAAAGGTTTTCCGCTCTGGCAAGGGATAATCCGACAATTTTCCGTAAATTTTCCACGACTTTGAATATGTATTTGCGTGGGGCGGCGAGCCCTGTGCCTACGGCGGTTCCACCGAGATTCACCACTTTGAGTCTTTCTTCGCATTTGTAGATGCGCCATCTGTCCCTTCCGACAGCTTCGGCGAATGCAGAGAAATTTTTGCCCAAAGTGACGAGGACAGCGTCCATCATTTCGGTTCTGCCAATTTTGACGACATCGGCGAATTCCTTTTCCTTCCGCTGGAGAGCCTCAAGAAGCCGGACAATGTTTTTTTCGAGGATCCTTATATCGAGCATTGCCGCGACGTGGAGGGCTGTGGGATATGTGTCGTTGGTGGACTGGTGCATGTTGACATGGTCTATCGGGTGGACGATGGAGTAGTCCCCTGGTTTTCCTCCGAGGGTTATTATGGAGCAATTTGCAATCACCTCGTTTACGTTCATGTTGGTGGAGGTGCCCGCTCCGCCCTGGAGGGCGTCAACGATGATATGTCTGTCGAGTTCTCCCTCCTGCATTTTCCGACATGCAAGCTCGATGGCCCGGAATTTTGCTTCATCGAGATGGCCTGTCTCAAAATTGGTCAATGCGCACGCGAGCTTCACCGCACCGTACGCGTGTATCAGCGAAGGATTCACCGTCCTTCCGGATATCTGGAAATTCCCTGCGGCCCTGGCGCTGTGGATGCCGTAGAGGGCGGCAGCCGGCAGGCTTTTCTCCCCGAGAAAATCCTTTTCTATGCGGAACTCCGACATGGCGGGATCTCCTTTTCTACGATAAAATACGCCCTCGGGCTCTTTTATCAATCCACGGATGCTTCTCCTTGCAAACGGCGGAAGATATGTTTTAAATCCATACACGAAGCCTTCATCCTAAATTAAGCAGTTGGCCGCATTTGCCGCAGATACGAGGCAGCAAGA